>JAJEIJ010000003.1:0-43952 GCA_022827725.1 Acidimicrobiia bacterium | reverse complement strand
TCCCGACGGTGACGGCGTGTACCACGGCACCTTCATCGCGGATGCCGACAACTTCCGCCGCTGGGCCAAGCTCTCGGTGCTGTTCATCCAAGACGGTGTCCGCGAAGGCGACGAGACCATCGTCATCCACCTGCTCAACGGACCGGGCTACACCCTGGGCGACATACCCACCGACACCCTCACCCTCACCCTCACCGACTGACAAGGGAGCCTATGACAGGCCCCTCACCGACTGACAAGGGAGCCTATGACAGGCCCCTCACCGACTGACAAGGGAGCCTATGACAGGCCCCCTAGTTGTTGTAGGCCGTCTCGGCGTGCAGCGACTGGTCTAGGCCGACGCTCTCATCCTCGGCTGAGGCCCGGATACCCATGGTGCGGTGGAGCACCATGGCGATGATGTAGGTGGCCACGAAGCTGTACGCCATGACCGCCACGATGGAGATGATCTGGTTGGCCAGCAGCTCGCCGCCGCCGAAGAACACTCCGTTGATGAAGTCGGCGCCTTCGATGGCTCCGGAGTCGGCGAAGAAACCGATCAGCACGCCGCCGATGACGCCGCCGAACATGTGGATGCCAACCACGTCGAGGCTGTCGTCGTACTTGTAGCGAAGCTTGAGCCCGATGGCCAAAAAGCACAGCACCCCGGCCGCGGCGCCGATCACGATGGATGACATGGCCCCCACGAAACCGGCTGCGGGGGTGATGGCCACCAGCGCGGCCACAATGCCCGAGGCCATGCCCAGCGCGGTGGGCTTGCCGTCTTTGACGGTCTCGGCCACCATCCACGCGCACAGCCCGGCGGCCGCGGCCAAAAAGGTGGTCAAGAAGGCATGGGAAGCGGTGGCATTAGACGACAGCGCCGAGCCGGCGTTGAACCCGAACCAGCCGAACCACAAGATGCCGGCACCCAGCAGCACCAGCGGCAGATTGTGGGGGAAGTCCACGTCGCGGGGCCAGCCCTTGCGGGGGCCGAGGACAAGAACCAAGGCCAGGGCAGCCGCACCGGCGTTGATGTGGATGGCCGTACCGCCGGCGAAGTCGTGGGCCGGAAGATCGGCAATCCAGCCTCCGCCGCCGTAGATCCAATAGACCACCGGCGAGTACACCACAAACGACCAGACGGGGACGAAGACGGCCCAGGCGGAGAATTTCATCCGGCCGGCCACCGCCCCGGAGATGAGCGCAGGCGTGATGGCGGCAAAGGTCATGCCGAACACGAACTCCCGCTTGGCCACCATGTCGTCAACCCCGTTGAGCCAGGCGGCGTCGAAGTTGCCGAACAGCGGGAAGCTCCAGTTGCCGGAGGCAAATCCAAAACCGGCCACCGCCCACAGAATGGGGATGATGCCCAGGCAATACAGGTTCATGTTCATCATGTTGAGCACGTTCTTCGTGCCCACCATGCCCCCGTAGAACAGGGCCAGGCCCGGCACCATGAACAAGACCAGCGCTGCGGATACGAGTACCCATGCGGTATCAGCGTCCATCACCACTCCCCGTGCATTGACGGCTATCCCGCCTGTTGACACCGCCAGTATGCCAGGTTTGGCGGTTGTGACCCTGAACCGTCTTCGTGTGGGTCAGCCGTGGCGTTGGCGGTGTACGAAGGCCTTGGCCGCTCCCCACGTCAGGCCTGGGGCCTGGAGGTCGGGGTGGATGTCGCTGAACGACACCGGGGCCAGGTTGTAGACGTCGTCGGGGAACCGGTCGATGGCGAAGTCGTCCCGCTCCACTGGGTTTGCGCCGGCGGCGCTCAGCACCTCGGTGGGGTAGATCACTGCCTGGCGCAAGACTGCCATGGGGTTTTCCCGTTGGTCGTCGATGTCGGCGGCCAGCAGCCTGGCCACCTTGCCGCCGACTTCGGCCGCTGCTGCCGCCCCGGCGGCCTCGGCGGCTTGTCGGTGGTGGGGCCCCATATCGGGCAGTCGGCTCTCCACCGCGGAGACCACCCATCCGGCCAGGGCCTGCACGATGCCTTCGGCCAATTGCCGGGCGCACTCGGCGAGCTGGCGTTCAGCGGCGAGCAGTTCGTCGTCGGTCAACGGCGCGGGGGTGACAGGCCGACGTCTACGGCCTTGCCCAGGGCGGAGTTCAGATTGCCGGAGCGGAGGCCCTCCAGATCCAGCGTGGAGTACCGGTAGCCGGCTTGGCGCATCGCATGCACCACCTCGGCGCGCCGGGCAACCACATCGGCCAGGCGTGCTTCGGGCACCTCGATGCGGGCCAGGTCTCCATAGTGGCGCACCCGAAGCTCGGCGAAGCCCAAGCCCCGCAGGGCGGCTTCGGCGTCGCCCACCGACGCCAGCGCCCCCAGCGTGACCGGCGTGCCGTAGGGTATCCGCGAGGCCAGGCAGGGGGCCGCAGGCTTGTCCCAGGTTCGCAAGCCCAGCCGCCGCGACCACTCCCGCACATCGGCTTTGGAGAATCCGGCATCCACCAGGGGGAAGACCGCTCCCCGCTCGGCCGCTGCCCGCTGGCCGGGGCGGTGGTCGCCCAGGTCGTCGGTGTTCACGCCCAGGGCCACCACAGCCGAAAGGTCGGAGGCCAAAGGCGTCACCGCATCCATGAGCGCGTCTTTGCACCAGTAGCACCGGTCGCCGTCGTTGGCCACGTAGGCGGCCTGTCCCATCTCGGCGGTCTGCACTTCACGCCATTGCAGCCCCCATTCGGCCGCCAACGACGCGCAGTCGTCCCGCTCGGCGCGGGCCAGCGAGGGCGACACCGCGGTAACGGCCGTGGCCCGCTCGCCCAGAACGTCGTGGGCCACCCAGGCCAGCAGTGAGGAGTCTGCCCCCCCGCTGAAAGCCACGACAAGCCGCCCCAGCTCTCCCAGGCTGCTCCGAAGCTGCTCCATGTCGCCCTGCTCCATGTCGCCCGTGGCACCGCTGTTGTTGCCGCTTGCCGAGTCGCCCACGGCACCATTGTTGCCGCCTGCCAGAGCGCCTGCGAAACCTAGCGGCATTGGCCGGGGGCCGAATAGCCAACCGCTAACGTGTCGGGTGATGCGCAGAGGGGTTGTGCTGGTCGGTGTGGTGCTCGCTGTGCTGGTGGCGTGGGCCGCTCCGGGCCTCGCTCAGAATGAAGGCGAACCCGACCAGTCCGAGCCGACGGTGCTGACGGGAACCCTCCGACTGGGCTTCGACCAGTTCTTCGCCGGTGTCGAGATAACCGCGGCCGATGAGTCGGGTGTTCGGGTGGGCCGGGCCACCACCGACCAAGACGGGCGCTGGACCATCGAGGTGCCCGCCGCGGGCGACTATCTGGTGACGCTGAACGAGCAGACCCTTCCCGAGGGCATAAGCCTGCGAGATGGGCACCAGTCCACTACCGAGGCAACCGTGTTGCAGGGCGCCTCCAGGGCCGTTGTGTTCGCGGTGGGCGAAGCCCCCAAGGGCACGCCATTCGGCGAGAGGGCCGCCCAGACTGTTTTCAACGGCCTCAAATTCGGCCTCATCATCGCCATGAGCGCCATCGGCTTGTCGCTTGTTTACGGCACCACGGGGCTTGTCAACTTCGCCCACGGCGAGTTGGTGACGTTCGGAGCGGTTATAGCCTGGTATTTCAACACCTCGTGGGGCAGCCTGAACCTGGTGCTGGCCGCCCTGGCCGCCATGGTGGTGTGCGGACTGCTGGGCGCCGGGATGGAGACCGGCCTGTTCCGGCCCTTGCGGCGCAAACGGCTCGGGATTTTCCAGCTCTTGGTGGTCACCATCGGCCTCTCCTTGCTCGGCCGCCAGCTCATCCAGCTCTTCTTCGGCCCCGAGCCCGTTCCCTACACCGACTTCCAGGTGCAGCAGCGGTGGGAGTTCGGGCCCTGGGCGGTCACCCCCAGAGAGGTGGTCACGGTGGTGGCCATCATCGCAGTGCTGGTGGGGGCGGGTTTGGTGCTCCAGTTCTCCCGCTTCGGCAAGGCCACCCGGGCCGTGTCGGACAACCCCGGCCTGGCTGAGGCCTCGGGCATCAACGTGAACCGGGTTGTGCTGTGGGTTTGGGTGCTGGGGACGACGCTGGCGGGGCTGGGAGGCGTGTTCCAGGGGCTGGACACCGACATCGACCCGTTCTTGGGCTTTCAGCTTTTGCTGCTGATTTTCGCCGGGGTGGAACTGGGAGGGTTTGGGACCGCCTTCGGGGCTCTGGTCGGATCGCTCATCATCGGCATGTCCACGGAGGTGAGCACTCTCTGGATATCACCCGAACTCAAGTTCGTGGTGCCGCTGGCCGCGCTCATCGGCATGGTGCTGCTCCGTCCCCAGGGCCTTTTCGGCATCAAGGCGCGGGTGGGTTAGGTGGGTTCAGGGTCGATGCCGTCCGGGGGCGATTAGATGGATTTCAGCATCATCTTCGGCAACGCGGCCCGGGCCGCATTCGGCCCCGAGGCAGTGATATTGGCGCTGGCCGCCATCGGCTTGAACGTACACTTCGGCTACACCGGCCTGTTGAACATAGGCCAGGTGGGGTTCCTGCTGCTGGGGGCCTACGGCACCAGCGTCTCGGTAGCCACTTTCGGCTGGTCGCTGTGGGCCGGGGTGGTTGTGGGCCTCTTGCTGTCGGTGGCGTTTGCGGTGGCGCTCGGCATTCCCACCCTGCGCCTGAACACGGTGATGTTCGCCATGGTCACTATTGCGGCTGCGGAGATCATACGGATTCTCATCGGCTCTACCGATGCCATCGGCCTCACCGGGGGCCCGCTCAGCGTGAGCTTCGACGCCGGCGCGTTCTACGACCTGAACCCGTATCCCGACGGGCCTCACGACCGCTACGGCATAGGGACCTTCGAGTTCACCGGCCAGCAGCTCTGGGTGATCACCGTGGGCTGGCTGTTGGTGGCGCTGGTCACCGCCGTGGTGGTCATGCTGGTGAGAAGCCCCTGGGGGCGGGTGCTGAAGTCGATCAGAGAAGACCAGGACGCTGCTCGCAGCCTGGGCAAGAACGTCTTCTCCTACAAGATGCAGGCCCTGGTCATCGGCGGCGTGATAGGCGGGATGGGAGGAGTGATCGACGCCATCAAGACCTCCGGGGCAGACCCCAACGGATTCCGGCCCCAGGTGACCTTCTTCGCCTATACCGCCCTGTTGCTGGGCGGCTCGGCCACTTATCTGGGCCCGGTGCTGGGCGCGGTGCTGTTCTGGTTCCTGCGGGAATGGATCGAGTCGTTCCTGCGCCAGATTGTCGAAGAAGCCTGGCTGCCCGATGTGGTGGCCGACTTCTTCGACGGCGCCGAAGGGGTCATCAGCGTCGCCATGGTGGGCGTGGCTCTCATTCTGCTGATGCTGCTCAGGCCTCAGGGAATAGTCGGCAACCGCACGGAGATGCAGCTCGATGCCAGATGAGCTGACCCCGCAGGCCGCCTCGGACCAGAGCGAGGCCGCACTGCCTCCCCCCGACGGAGGGGCGCCTGCCATCGAGCCCATCTTGACGGTGCCGCATGAGCCGGGCGCTCCAAAGCCTGATCCGATCTTGGAGGTGGACGGGTTGAGCCGCAGTTTCGGCGGCCTGCTGGCGGTGGATGTGGACCACTTGGAAGTGCAGCGGGGGGTCACCACCGCGCTCATCGGGCCGAACGGCGCGGGCAAGACCACCCTGTTCAACCTCTTGAGCGGGTTTGAGCGGGCCGACACCGGGCACTGGTCGTTCAACGGGGAGGCGGTCACCAACCCGTCTGCCGACGTGCTGGCCCGCAAGGGGATGATCCGCACCTTCCAGCTCACCAAATCGCTGGCCAAGCTGACCGTGATCGACAACGTGCTGCTCGGCGCTCCCCGGCAGCGGGGCGAGAAGCTCTGGGCGGCCCCATTCCCCAACAGGTGGCGATCTCAGGAGGAGGCCAACACCGAGCGGGCCGAGGCGCTGCTGGAGAGGTTCAACCTGGCGCACATGCGAGACGAGCTGGCCGGCACGCTGTCGGGGGGCCAGCGCAAGCTGCTGGAAGTAGCCCGGGCGCTCATGGCCGACCCTGTCTTGATCATGTTGGACGAGCCCATGGCAGGAGTGAACCCGGCACTGGCCCAGTCGCTCATGCACCACATCACCCAGCTCGTGTACGAAGGGCTCAGCGTGGTCTTCATAGAGCATGCCATGGATGTGGTGACCGGCATCAGCGACTGGGTGGTGGTGCTGGCCCAAGGCCAGGTGATAGCCGAGGGGCCGCCCTGGAAGGTGATCCACGACGACCAGGTGATCGACGCCTATCTGGGCCGGCGCCGAGCGGGGGCGGCGCGGTGAGCGGGGGCGGCGCGGTGAGCGAGAGCAGCGGGCCGGGCCGGTTGACCCCGATGGTTCGGGCTGACGATGTGGTGGCCGGTTACCTGCCGGGGGTGGACATCTTGAACGGATGCTCCCTGGAGCTGCACACCGGCGAGGTCATCGGGATCATCGGCCCCAATGGGGCGGGAAAGTCCACCTTGCTGAAGGCCATTTTCGGCTTGGTGGAGGTTCGCTCGGGTTCCATCTTCCTCGGCGACGAGGACATCACCGGAGTGGCCCCCTTTGAACTGGTGTCCCGGGGCATCGGTTTCGTTCCCCAGACCGAGAACGTCTTCCCTCGGCTGACCATTCAGGAAAACCTGGAGATGGGGGTCTTCCAGAGGCCCCACACGTTCGATGAGCGGTTCGAGGCGGTGGCCGAGCTGTTCCCCCTTCTGGCCGAGCGCCGCAGCCATCGGGCCGAAGGGCTGTCGGGGGGCCAGCGCCAGATGGTGGCCATAGGCCGGGCGCTGATGATGGATCCCAAGGTGGTGCTGCTGGACGAGCCCTCGGCCGGGCTCTCTCCGGCCTACCAGGACGAGGTGTTCGAACAGGTCACCCGGATTGCAGAGCGCGGCGTGTCGCTGATTCTGGTGGAGCAGAACGCCCGGCGGTGCCTGGAGATCTGCGACCGCGGCTATGTGCTCGACCAGGGCACCAATGCCTATACCGGGACGGGTCAAGAGCTCCTCGACGATCCCAAGGTGGTCAGCCTGTACCTGGGCACCCTTATGGGCGCCTAGTCCTGTATCGCCATCGCTCCGGTAGGGCACTAGCCTCGGCGGGCAGTGGCGATTGGCGAGGCCGGGACAGGCGCTTTGCGCCGGGGCGAGCTGCTTGCCGACCGCGCCATGGTGGGAGCGGTTCTGTGCCGTGCGCTGGCCCGGCGCGTCGACGAGTGGCTCCAGGGCATCTTCTCAGCCGAGGTGGCCGACCCCGAGGGCATCGCGCTGGTGGCGGTGGGCGGGTACGGCCGATCTGAGCTGTGCCCCTATAGCGACATCGACCTGCTGCTGTTGCACCGCGATCGCCCTGACATCGGCGAGGTCGCTCCCCGGCTGTGGTATCCCATCTGGGACGAGGGTCTCAAGCTCGGCCATTCGGCGCGAACACCTCGGGAGACCCGGGATTTGGCCAAGACCGACCTGGACACGGCCACATCGCTGCTGGATGCCCGCCATATAGCGGGCGATGCCGACCTGACTGCCGATCTGACTGCCGACAACGCCAGCCAGTGGCGGCGCAGCGCCCGGCGGTGGCTTCCCCTATTGGCCCAGAGAGTGGCCGAGCGCCATCGGCGCAGCGGTGAGGTGGCGTTCAAGCTGGAGCCCGACCTCAAGCAGGGGCGGGGAGGGCTGCGAGACGTGCATGCGCTTCGGTGGGCCGAGGAGGGCGTGTTCGAGATGGACGAAGCCGACAGCCGCGAGCTGTGGGCCGACTACGAGGTGATCCTGGCTGCCCGAGTCGAGTTGCACCGCACCACCGATCGCCCCGGCGACCAGCTTCTGCTCCAAGAGCAGGATGGGGTGGCCGCCGCGCTGGACTATGCCGATGCCGATGAGCTGATGGGCGCCATCGCCAGCTCGGCCCGGTCGATTGCCTGGCGCAGCGACGAGATATGGGCCTGGCTGCGGGATTCCGAGCTCCCCCCCGAGTGGCGTCGCCGGCTGCGTCGCCGTACCAGCCGGAACAACACGGAGTTGGATGCCGGTGTGGAGGTGCATGAGGGCCGGGCGGTGCTGGCCGCCGACGCTGATGCCGCTGATCCCTGCACTGCTCTGCGCTTGGCGCGGGCGGCTGCCGCCCATGGGCTGCGTATGGACCGCAACAGCCTGGAGCGCCTTCAGGAGCAAATGGCCCCCATGCCGGATCGATGGCCCGACGAAGCCCGCAAGGCGTTCGTGGACACGCTGTTGACCGGCGCCGCCGCCCCACCGGTGATCGAGGCGCTGGACCAGATGGACCTGTTCGTGCGCATCCTGCCCGAGTGGGCGCCCAATCGCAGCCGTCCCCAGCGCAACGCCTACCACCAGTTCACCGTGGACCGGCACTTGTGCGAGGCCGCCGCATTGGCCGCCGACCTCGTCGACCGGGTGGACCGCCCCGACCTGTTGGTGGTGGGGGCCCTGCTCCACGACATCGGCAAGGGCTATCCCGGCGACCACACCGAGGTGGGTATGGAGTTGGTGGCCGACATCGCCCACCGGATGGGGTACCCGCCCACCGATGTGGACGTGCTGGTGGCCATGGTGGAGCACCATCTGCTGCTGCCCGACGTGGCCACCCGGCGCGACCTGGAAGACCCCGACACCATCGCGGAGGTGGCCCGTCAGGCCCGTTCGGTGGAGACCCTGCGTTTGCTGGGGGCGCTCACCGAGGCCGACTCGTTGGCCACCGGCCCCTCGGCGTGGAGCGCGTGGAAGGCCAGCCTGGTGCGCGAGCTGGTGGCCCGCTGCGCCCACGTGATGGAGGGCGGCGACATCGACGAGATCACGTCGAGGTTCCCCACCCCCGAGCAGCGGGGGATGATGGAGGCCGGCGAGCGATTGGTGCTGGGCGAGGGCGACACCCTGTTGGTGATCGCCCCCGACCAGCACGGCATGTTCTCCCGCGTGGCGGGGGCGCTGGCGCTGAGCGGTCTGCGGGTGCTCCTGGCCGCGGCCCACTCTGAGTACGGGATGGCGCTGGAGCGGTTCCAGGTGGAGAGCACCCTGGGCCTGGACATCGACTGGCCCCAGGTCACCGCCTATGTGGAGCAGGCCCTGGCCGGCCGATTGGCGATCGAGGCCCGATTGGCCGAGCGGATCAGCACCTACGAGGTTGAGCCCGACTTCAGCCCCCGGCCGGTTATCGCCCCCAAGGTGAGCGTGGACAACGAATCCTCCTCCACGGCCACCATCATCGAGCTGGCCGCCCAGGCCCGCATCGGCCTGCTGAGCCGGGTTACCAGCGCCCTGTCGCAGCTCGGGCTGGACATCCTCAGCGCCAAGGCGCAAGACCTGGGCGGGGATGTGGTCCACGCCTATTACGTGCGCGACGGCGAGGGCAGCAAGGTGACCGATCCAGACCACATCAACGAGATCAATCTGGCCCTTCAGCACGCCATCGATACCTGCTCTACCCGGGTATGAGGGCGGTTGGGACCATCTGGCGGCCATGACTGACGAAGGCCGGGCCGTAGTGGGGGAAGGCGACCTGAGGCGGTGGTCGGAGGCCCTGGCCGGGATCGCCCGCACCGGTCTGGCCTTCACCGACAACAAGTACGAGCAGGAGCGCTTCGAGGAGGTGCTGCACGTGGCCGCCGACATGGCCGCCGCGCTGAGCACGGGCTGGACACCCGACAACTTCGTGGCCGAGTGGATGAAGTCGGTGGGCGACGGTGTTCCCGGCTACGTCACCCCCAAGGTGGCGGTGGGCGCGGTGGTGGGCAACGACTGCGGCGAGATCCTGCTGGTGCAGCGGGCCGACTCCGGGGTGTGGCTGTACCCCACCGGCTGGGCCGACGTGGGCTACTCCCCCTCAGAGGTGGTGGTGAAGGAGGTGCTGGAGGAGACCGGCATCGTGTGCGAGGTGGAGCGGCCCATCGCCATCCACGACGGCCTGCGCCGGGGATTCACCACCGTGCCGATGTACTCAATGGTGTTCCTGTGCCGAGCCGTGGGCGGCCAACTCGATCCCCACCCCCTGGAGTGCAGCGACGTCGGATTCTTCGGCCCCGACAGCCTCCCCGACGGCGTCCACGGCAGCGACTGGTGGCTCTCTCACTCCTTCGCCGCCATCCGCGGCGAACCCATAGACTTCCTCTTCGACCACCCCCGCACCCCACCCTGGCGCAACGCCTGAGCCTGTCCGGTAACCCCGACCCTCCCGACCAAGCTGTCACCGAGCGGGAGTAGGGTGCGGCCTCTTATTGGCGCGAGGAGGCGGCCTGCAAATACCCAAGGAGGCGTAACACAGGTGTTACGGTTGGATTCGGATGGAGTCGAGAGTGTTGTTGAAGGAGTTGGATGAGGCTCGTCGGAGGGCGGGGTTGTCCAAGACTGAATTGGCTCGGTTGGCTGGGACGCAGCCAGCGGCCGTGCGGCGGCTGTTCTCGGGGAACGGGCACAATCCTCAGATTTCTACTGTGGCTGCCCTGGCTGAGGTTCTTGGGCATGAGGTTCGAGTCGTGCCCAAGTCGAGAGAAGAATTGGCAGCTGCCGCCGAGAGGGCGACGGGAACTGTGTCAGCCGCAGACGAGCTCCGTGGTGTAGAGGGAGGGCCGTTTTCGACGATCTTGGCCGATCCGCCGTGGCGATTTATGAATCGCACTGGAAAGGTGGCGCCAGAGCATCGCCGGCTTTCCCGATACGACACGATGACCACTGCGGAGATCCGGGCGCTACCGATATCAGAGGTCGTGACTGAGAATGCCCACCTCTATCTGTGGGTGCCCAATGCGCTCATCTCCGACGGTCTCCAGGTCTTGGAGTCATGGGGCTTTACCTACAAGTCGAACATCGTGTGGGCGAAGCGGCGCAAGGACGGCGGACCGGACGGACGAGGTGTGGGCTTTTACTTCCGCAACGTGACCGAGCTGATTCTGTTCGGAGTGCGAGGCAGCATGAGGACGCTGCCCCCCGGCCGTCGCCAAGTGAACATGATCGAAACCCGTAAGCGTGAGCACTCCCGCAAGCCGGATGAGCAGTACGACATAATCGAAGACTGCTCTCCCGGCCCGTATCTGGAGCTATTTGCCCGCTACTCCAGGCCAGACTGGGTGTCTTGGGGTCTTGAAGCCGACGAGGAGGTCACTCCGCGAGGCCAGCTCTACCCTGCCTACAGCTGAACTGGCGAGCCTTCTAGCGGCTAGTTGCCTGCAACCGGGGGCATGAGATCGAAGGCCTGGCTGCGGATCTCGTCATAGAACGGTTTGGCCTCGTTCCAGGACTCGTAGGATTCCCGCCAAGTTGTTCTTAGTTCCTCTGCCTCATCCAGCTTCTCCCGGACTTTGTAAGCAAGTTCAATTCCCTGGATTCGCTCAGGGCAGATTCCAATGAGAAGCAGCGGACATTCACCTCCGCCGCCTAGGTTGACCCGTGGTACCAGCTTGTCCCAGTGAGTGGTCGACGTTCCGTACTTGAATCCACCATCCTTGCTTCGGATGACTCCAGAGATGAGATCCTGAAGATCGGCGCTTCGAGTGACGATCACTCCTACAGCGATGGCTCCCTCGTGGTGCAGCGCTTGGAAGTTGATGAGGTCTCGGTCGAAAAACGGGTCTTTGTTGTTCCACTCCATCTCAACAGCGATTCCTGGCAGCGGCTGCTCCAAGGAGCCGAGGCCGAACATGTCGATCTCGTGGCCTCTGACTTTCGAGACGGGAGCCACATTCCCCTCGAACCCGAGGGCCTTCTCGATGGTTATGTTCTGTTTCCCCCAGACGGTCTGCTTGTTTTCTTGCTGGTCCGCCAATGACTGATCGAACCGTGTGACGAAGACTGTTCTACCGCCGCCGCCTGATCTCAGCTCATCAAGGGTTGGCTTAAATTGCTCGAGTGCCCTCGTCAGATCGCGGAATCGGCCGGGGAACGCTTCCTTGAGAATCACGTCGGCGTAACGGGTTGCCTTGTAGTCGTATCCGCTGGGAAGCCCGCTGACCGTGATGCCCCGGACTTGACCTGCGAGATCTACGACATCGTCTGCCTCGGGAACAGCTTCATCGTCTTGTTCCACAGCAGCGATGGTAGTCAGCTGGGCTGGTCGCGGAGGAACTGCTCTATTTGGTCGACGAATTCACCGGGGTCGGTGGAGCGCATCTCCTCTATCTCGCCGTTCTCCTCAACTTCCCGGTCGTAGGCGCTCTCCAGTTCGGCGATGTATTCGGAGGTCTCATCGGCTTGGGCGGCCAGTTCGGAAACGTGGCGCTCGTAGCTTTCGGCCATCTCCTCTAGCTCCGAGGTGTCGGGGGAGAGGTCGAGCAGGGTTCCCAGCCTCCGCACCAGGGCGAGGGAGGCCTTGGGGGAGGGAATCTCGGAGGCGTAGCCCGGCACCGCGGCCCACAGTGAGGCGGTTTGCAGCCCGGCGGTGGCGCAGGCGTTGTGGAGCACCCCAACGATGCCGGTGGGGCCCTCATAGCTGGAGGGGGTGAGCCCCAGTTGGGCCGCCATCTCGGGGTCGTCGCTGCTGCCGTAAATCGGGGTGGGCCGGGTGTGGGGGACGTCGGACAACAGCGCCCCCAGGGTGACCACCAGCGGGCTGTCGAGCCGCTGGGCCATGTCCACGATCTGCTGGGCGAAGGTCCGCCACTTGAGCTGAGGCTCGGTTCCCACCAACAGGGCCAACTCGGTGTCGGCGCCGTCG
This sequence comes from Acidimicrobiia bacterium, assembly GCA_022827725.1. GTDB lineage: Bacteria > Actinomycetota > Acidimicrobiia > Acidimicrobiales > Bin134 > Poriferisocius. Next base: position 31,364 of record JAJEIJ010000003.1, on the reverse strand, counting down.
GGCGTCTCGGCGCCGGTGACGGTGGCCGCCATCAGGTCGTTGCTGGGCCAGATCAGCGACCGGGAGCCGTCGTCCTGCAAGTGCAGCCGGGGGCGGGTGTCGGCGAAGTCGTAGAACGGCTCGGGGTCCAGCGTGGCCACCTCGGTGGTCTCCCAGCGGCTGGCCAGCCAGGCCAGTGCCCCAGAAGCGGCATCGCCCGCGTCGTTCCAACCGGTGAAGGCAGCTACGAACGCCGGCCGCTTGCGGGGGGACTCATCCACCCAGGTGATCATCGTCACCTGCCCAACCTATCGCCCCGCTCGGAGGAACCCCATCTCGCGCCGGTAGTCTCGCTCCATGGCGGTTGAGATCACCGAGGCCACCAATACCACCGCAGAGCTGGTGGAGGCGTTCGAGCGGCTGACCCCGCAGCTCTCGTCGTCCAATCCGCCGCCATCGGCTGAGGCCCTTGAGACCATCGCCGCCTCGGAGGCCACCCGGCTGTTGGTGGCCCGGTCTGACCGCGTCATTGTGGGCAGCCTCACTCTGGTGCTGGTGCGCATCCCCACCGGGCTGCGGGCCATCATCGAAGACGTGGTGGTGGACGAGCAGGTTCGGGGACAGGGCGTGGGTCGGGCGCTCAACGAGGCGGCGCTGGAGCTGGCCCGCGATGCCGGGGCGGTGACCGTGGATCTCACCTCCCGCCCGTCGAGAGAGGCGGCCAACCGCCTCTATCTGAGCCTCGGCTTCGAGGTGCGAGACACCAACGTTTACCGCTACAAGCTCTGAGTTCAGGCGACCGTGAGAGTTGGGCCGCTACAGACTCTGAGTTAGCGGGGCTAGCTGCCGTCGCCGTCGCCGTTGACGCTGACTGGGACTTCGTTGGGGAAGTGGCAGGCCACGTAGTGGTCGGAGGCGACCTCCCGGAGCTCAGGCTCCTCTTCTGAGCACAGATCCTGCACTTTCTCGCACCGGGTGCGGAAGCGGCAGCCCGAGGGGGGATTTATGGGCGACGGCAGTTCGCCCTCGATCTGGCGGTCGGATACCGGATGGTCGGGATCGGGCTCGGGGATGGAGGCCAACAGAACGTCGGTGTAGGGGTGGGCGGGATGGGCGTAGAGGGCGTCGGGCCCGGCCACCTCGCACACCTTGCCCAGATACATCACCACCACCCGGTCGGACACGTTCTTGACCACGGCCAGATCGTGGGCGATGAACACCAGGGTCAGCCCGTAGCGCTCCTTCATCTCCTCCAACAGATTCAGGATCTGGGCCTGCACCGACACGTCCAGCGCCGACACCGGCTCGTCGCAGATGATCACCTTGGGGTCGAGCACCAGGGCCCGGGCGATGCAGATGCGCTGGCACTGACCCCCGGAGAACTGGTGGGGGCGGCGGTCGGACACCACCTCGGGGTCGAGCCCCACCGCGTCGAGCACCTCGTTCACCTTCTGGACGGCCGTGTCTCCGGCATCGTTGTGCCAGATGGACAGGCCCTCGGCCACGATGTCCTTCACCTTGCGGCGGGGGTTCAGCGACGAAATCGGGTCTTGGAAGATCATCTGCATCCGGGTGCGGGTGCGGCGCAGATCCTCCTTGGACAGTTCCGTCATCTCCACGCCGTCGAATCGCACTGATCCCGCCGTGGGCGAGGGCAGCTGCATCATCGCCCGTCCGGTGGTGGACTTGCCGCAGCCCGACTCGCCCACCAAGCCCAGAGTCTCCCCTTCGAGGATGTCGAAGCTGATGCCCGACACGGCGTGGACCACGGCCCGGCGCCCGGCGGGAAACTCCATCACCAGGTCTTCGACGGCAACCAGGGCTTCGGTGCCCCTCATATGGACTTTGCCAGTTCCAGCCATTAGTGAGTCCTCCTCGAGAGTGCGATCGCCGGGCTAGGAGACCGCGGCGGCGGTCAGGTCGAGACCGGCGGCGGTGATTCCCGTTGCCTGGTTGGCGGCCAGTGCTTCGGCGTTTTCTGGCGAACCCACCGGGTAGAAGCAGGCTTGGCGGTGTCCGGTCTGGCCGGTGTCGAACAGGTCCGGCTCCTCGGTGATGCACTGCTCTTGCGCGTAGCGGCACCGAGGGGCGAACCGGCATCCCACCAGATCGAGAACCATGTCGGGCGGGCGGCCGCTGATGGCGTCGAGCCGGGTGTGGCTCTGGTGTTCCACTCGGGGGATCGACTTGAACAGCGCCTCGGTGTAGGGGTGGTTCATGTGGTGGAACAGCGTGGTGGTGTCGGCGGTCTCCACCATTTTTCCGGCGTACATCACCCCGATGCGACGGGCTCGGCCGGCCACCACGCCCAAATCGTGGGTGATGAGGATCATGGCCATGCCCAACTCCTCTTGGAGCGATGCCAGCAGGTCGAGGATCTGCTTCTGCACGGTCACATCCAGTGCGGTGGTGGGCTCGTCGGCGATCAGCAGCTTGGGGTTGCAGGCCAGGGCGATGGCGATGGTCACCCGCTGGCGCATCCCGCCCGATAGCTGGTGGGGATACTCCTTGAGCCGCTTGCGGGGCTCGGGGATGCCCACCTGAACCATGAGCTCCAGAGCCCTCTCCATGGCCTCCTGCTTGGACGCACCGAGGTGGTAGCGGATGGACTCGGTGATCTGGATGCCCACCTTCTTGACCGGGTTCAACGAGGTCATCGGGTCCTGGAAGATCATTGCCATCTGGGTGCCCCAGAAATGCTTGGCCTCGCTCCGGCTCAGGTTGCGGGTGTCCTTGCCGTCGAAGAAAACCTCGGAGCCGTCGGGGATGATGGCGTTGCTGGTCAAGATGTTCATGATCGAGCGCACCAGCACCGACTTGCCCGAACCCGACTCGCCCACAATGCCGATGGTCTCGCCCTTGTCCAACGTGAAGCTCACCCCGTCGACCGCCTTCAGGATCCCTCTCGGCGTGTCGAAATAGGTGCGGAGGTTCTCCACCTCCAAGAGCGGACGCTCAGCTGCCACGGCTTTCCCCCCGTCGTTTACGGACTGCCCTCAAACTGGTTGACATGGTAGGCGAATCTCAATCCGTCTGGGAAGCCTGGGACCGCTCCCGGCTCGGCGGAGGTCGATTGCCGCGTCGCCCGCCTAATTCCCCCATGCCGCCGAAGAGCCCGGTTATCCCGTATTTGCGCCGAATCTGGGCCCGCACCGACATCGGTCGGCCGAACTCGTCGAGCACTTCCTCGGCTACCCCGTCGGGATCCTCCTTGTCGCGGTTGTAGGCGATGACCGTGGTTCCCGCCACCCAGTCCGACACCGTGCGACGGCGGCGATCGAAGGGGACCGTCAGGTAGGTGGCCGCGTTCACGATGATCCCGCCGAGCACCACGGGGGGCGCAATCCACGACACCCCGCCCACCAGCCATCGGGCGCCGCACCGGCCCAAACCCAGGTGGCTGCCGTCTTTGGTGCGCACGGCCCGCAGCTTCATCAAGTCCATGGCCGGGGTCTGGCCCTCGTTCCAGCGCAGGAACACCATCGTGTACACAAAGTGGAAGAAGATGTAGCCCAAGATCGCTGCGGTGGCCCGTCCCCAAGGCTCGGGCTGCCACCGGTTGGACACGTCGTCCATGAACCACAGCAACTGGATCACGGTGAGCATCCACTGGATGAAGAACACGGTGATGGCGTCGATCAGCCGGGCCAGCGCCCGCCGCCACACCGCGGCCACCGGATACGGCTTGCCGTCGGGCCCGGCCACGATGGTCGCGCTCTCGGGGAATTCGTCGTCGCCCAGCGGGGTCTTCCGCGGTTTCGAGCGCCTCGATGAGCCGGGGCGGAGTTGTCGCTGGGCCCTCGCCTCAGCACGGGCCACCGCGGCGTGCTCGTAAGAGCCGCCCCGCCCCATCATGGCCGAAACCTCATAGCAGCTCTTCAACCAACTCGGAAGGGCGGGCAATCACCGCTCGGTCGCCGCGGACCACCACCGGGCGCTGCATCAGCTTGGGGTGTTCCATCAGCAAGTCGACCACTGCACCGGCGCTCTGGTAGTCGCCGATGTTCAGCCCAAGCTCCTTGAAGTTGTTGTCCTGCCGAACCAGATCAGTGGGCTCGTTGGGCAGCAGCTCCAAGAACCGCTCCAAGTCGTCCCGCCCCAGCGGGTTCTGGAGGTATTGGACGACGTCGAACTCGACGCCCCGCGACTCGAGAATCTCGAGCGCGCCCCGGGAACTGCCTCAACCGGGGTTGTGGTACACAATGATCTCAGCCATTCCCCGACGTTACCCCAGCGCTGACTGCCACGGAGGCTCGAAGGGAACCTCACATTTGGTGTCGGGAAACAATCCGAAGACCGGTTAGGGTAGGCCGATGTCGCAGGTTGCGCGACAGGCCTATGAGGATGAGGCCCTGGTGGCCACGTTTCGGGGCTTGGTGTATCGGCTGCGGACTGAAGCAGGGCTGAGCCAGCGCCAGTTGGCCAAGAAGATGGGCGTTGCCAAGTCGGCAGTGGATGAGATGGAAGACGGCGGCACCCGGCCGACGCCGGAGCTTGTCGAGAATCTGGGTGTCGCAGTAGGCCAGGAACTGGATTGGGACGCAACATTCGGCCCGGGTCGTCTGCTAGATCCGCTTGACCTGCTGGATCCGTCGAGGTAGTTGTCCGATGTGCGGAATCGACTTCGACAAGCTGGAAGCGACGCGGTGCCGTCATGGAATCGATGCCGATGGAGAAGGGTGGCCGGAGGAATTCGACGATCCTGCCTTTAGCCGCCGCGTGCTCGGCCTCGACGACGAATAGCCCAGCCAGCCAGCAACTCATCACCCACTCCCTAGCAGTCGCCGCCCACGAGATCGGATAAGGCAACAGAATCCCAGGGTGGGTCGAAGGCCGCAGTGGCTGACTGCTGCGGAGGCTCAAACTGGCCCGGTTCCCTAGCGCAGACACCCAATGCTTAATGCGGACACTTAGTGCGTAGTGCGGACATCTAATGTGGAATCGGTGGCCGAGCGCCTAAAATGGGGTAGTGGACCGCCCCGGCACCAGCCCTCTTGCAAACCCGTTCACCCCTGATTTCGGACGCAGGCCCGCCCTGCTGGTGGGCAGGCAGGCGCTATTGGAGGACATGGGCAGGTCGCTGTCGGTTGGGCCGCAAGACCAGGGGTTTACAAGGCTCCTGCTCGGCCAGCGCGGGTCGGGCAAGACCACCATTCTAGCTGAGACCAGGGAGGCGGCCGCCTGGAGCGGAATGCTGGTACTGGATGTGGATGCCGCCACCCACGGGGTGTTGGAGCGCATCTCGTCGGGCATCGCCGATGCCCGGGAACGGTACGAGTCGGCTGGCCTCTCAACGACAGATTCAGCGCGACGGCACCGATGGCTCTCCGGGGTGACGCTGGGACCAGTGAGCGTTAGGTGGGAGGAGATGCCAGAGCCGCGCCCTCGGTGGAGCCTGGGGTACCACTTAGAGACGCTGAGCTCGTGGGCCGCTGAGCAGGGGTCGGCGGTGCTGCTGACCGTTGACGAGATGCACGCCGGCGACAGGGACGAGTTGCGGCGGTTGGCCTCCGATGTGCAGAGCATCACCAAAGTGAAGGGCCTGCCGTTGGCCTTTGTGGGTGCCGGCCTTCCCGAGATGGCCCACACGGTGCTGGAGGACAAGAAGATGACCTTCTTCCACCGGTGCTTCAGAGACAGAATGCCGGCCATCACCTATGACGATGCCTGGCAGTGCCTCCGGCTGACGGTTGAGGACTCCGGCGGGGTCGTCCACGAGGATGCTCTGAGGCTGATGGCATCGGCAGCCGCTGACGGACTCCCCTACAAGCTCCAAAGCATCGGCCACCACGCCTGGGAATTGTCTGGCGCCCCCGATCGCCCTGTTGACCAGCGGGCCGCGGCGATGGCTGTGGACTTGGCCGATGAGGACATGACGGAAAAGGTCCTCATCCCCATGTGGCACGACCTCGGGGAAACCGACCAGTCCTACCTGAGAGCCCTCGCAGAGTGCGACGGCGAAGCGACCCCCGGAGAGATAGCACAGCAATCGCTCGATGTATCAGGCCGGAGTTTGGCTCGCTCCGAGCGGAGGCTTGCTGCCGCAGGCCATGTGCTCCGCACTGAACAGGGAACCGTCAAGCTACCCGGCCCCCTCACAGCCGAGGCTATCTGGGCCATCGCAGCCACCGAGTCTGAATACGACATACCCGGTGCCGACCCCACGCTCCGACTGTCCACCCGCGCCGCACCCGACCGCTGCAACGCCCCCATGCCTCGAGCCAAAGCAAAGTGCATCCTACCCCGCGGCCACAAGGGCGGCCACCGGTCCAGGACATAGGCTTCAGAGCACAGCCAAGAGAATTCGCAACAGAGCTTGCCCACGGAGTCCCGAACGTTTAAGTCCTGATCCTGAGTTTGATGTCGCTTGGAAGCAAGGTGATACGGCTTTTGTGGCTGAGGTGAAGAGCCTTACCGAAGACAATGAGGTGCGACAGCTTCGCTTGGGGTTGGGGCAGGTTCTCAACTATGCCCATTTGCTGGACTGGCCCGGAGTCGAGACCGTTCAGCCGGTTCTTGCGGTGGAGCATCGTCCTGCGGCCGAGTACTGGATTGACCTTTGCAAGAAGCATGACGTGATCCTCACCTGGCCCGATCAGTTCGGGGAGCTCTTCGACTGAATTTCGGTACTCCACCCATTCGAGCGGCCCATGGCAATCGGGTCGGCTCGGCGGTGGGCACATCCCAGCCTCTACCATGGCGTCATGCACGACCTGGTGATCAAGGGCGGTTTGATTGTGGACGGCACGGGTGGTGAGCCGTTCACTGGGGATGTGGCTGTTGACGGGGACCGGATCGCTGGGGTGTATCCGGGCGGCAACCCCGATCTGGAGGGCGAAGAGGTAATCGACGCCGCTGGGCTGGTGGTGACCCCCGGATTTGTGGACTGCCACACCCACTACGACGGCCAAGTGACCTGGGATCCGATCCTGGAGCCGTCGGCTCACCATGGGGTGACCACCGTGATGATGGGCAACTGCGGGGTGGGATTCGCCCCGGTGCGTCCCGGCACCGAGGAATGGCTCATCCAGCTCATGGAGGGGGTGGAAGACATTCCCGGTGCCGCGCTGTCGGAGGGAATTACCTGGGAATGGGAGACCTTCCCCGAGTATCTAGATGCCCTGGAGCGCAAGCCCCTGTCCCTGGACATCGGTTGCCAAGTGCCCCACGGCGCGGTGCGGGCCTATGTGATGGGGGAGAGGGGGGCCAAGAATGAGCCGGCTACCCCCGAGGACATCTACCAGATGCGCGAGATCGTGGCCGAGGCGTTGCGAGCGGGGGCTTTCGGGTTCTCCACGTCGCGCACCATCGCCCACATGGCCATCGACGGCGAGCCGGTTCCCGGCACTTATGCGGCCGAGGATGAGCTGTTCGGCATTGGCGAGGCGCTCACCGAGGTGGGGCACGGCCTGTACGAGCTGGCCCCCGCCGGAGTGGTGGGCGAGGACTTGGCCGCTCCCCACAAAGAGGTGGATTGGATGCGCCGCCTGTCGGCCGCCACCGGCCGCCCGGTCACCTTCGCTCTGGTGCAGGTGGACGCCGCCCCCGAACTGTGGCGGGAGATCATGGACCTGTCGGCCGATGCGGTGGCCGAGGGCGCTCAGCTCCATCCCCAGATTGCCCCTCGGTGCAACGGCATCCTGATCGGGCTTCAGACCAACCACGCCTTCAGCAGCCGACCCAGCTTCGCCGAGATTGCCGAGCTGCCCCTCGAAGAGCTGGTAGCCGAGCTGCGCCGGCCTGAGCGCAAGGCCGCCATCCTGTCGGAGGAAAGCTCGTTCACCAATCAGTTCGCCGAGTACATGGGCACCCAACTCCATCGGATCTATGTGTTAGGCGATCCCCCCGACTACGAGCCCGGTCCCGAGCGGTCGGTGGCCGCCATCGCCGAGGCCCAGGGTCGGGAGACCGAGGATCTGCTCTATGACTTGCTGTTAGAGGATGACGGCCGGGCGTTGCTGCTGTTCCCGTTCCTCAACTACAGCCACGGCAACGCCGACGCGGTGCGGGAGATGTTCCTGCACCCGTCGGGAGTGTCGGGGCTGTCCGACGGCGGGGCCCACTGCGGGGCGATCTGCGACGCCTCCATGCCCACCTGGCTGCTCACCTTCTGGGCTCGCGACCGCCAGCGGGGCGAGAAGCTCCCCTTGGAGTATGTGGTGCGCAAGCAGTCGCATGACACCGCCCGTCTCTTCGGCCTCACCGACCGGGGCACGCTGGAGTCGGGCATGAAGGCCGACATCAATGTGATCGACCACGAGCACCTGACGCTGCACCCGCCCAAGCTGGTGGCCGACCTGCCCGCCGGAGGCCGCCGGTTCGATCAGAGGGCCACCGGATATGTCGCTACTCTGGTCAGCGGGGTAGTGACCCGCCGCAATGGTGAAGACACCGGGGCTCGCCCCGGCAAGCTGCTTCGAGCCGGAGCAGCCAACTAGCGGCAGACACAACAAACATCGCCAAGTAGCAAACTGGGGAGGAAGAGCAGTGCTGGATCTGGTTATTGCCAACGGCACCGTGGTAGACGGGACCGGCGCCGACCGGTTCGTCGGCCACATCGGGGTGAAGGACGGCAAAGTGGCCGTGGTGGACCGCAGCGGCGGTCCCGCTCCCGAGGCCGCAGAGACCATCGACGCTACCGGGTTTCTGGTGACCCCCGGCTTTGTGGACTGCCACACCCACTACGACGGGCAGGTCACATGGGACGACATGCTCCAGCCGTCGTCCAACCACGGCGTGACCACCGTGGTGATGGGCAACTGCGGGGTGGGGTTCGCCCCCGTGCAGCCCGGCAAAGAGGACTGGCTCATCCAACTGATGGAAGGCGTGGAGGACATTCCCGGAGCGGCCCTTTCCGAAGGCATCTCATGGGGGTGGGAGAGCTTCCCGGAGTACCTCGATGTTGTCGAAGAGCGCGAGCTGGCCATCGACGTGGCCGCTCAGGTGGCCCACGGCGCGGTGCGGGGCTACGTGATGGGGGATCGAGGGGCCAAGAACGAGCCGGCCACCCCCACCGACATCGAAGCCATGTACGCCATCGTGCGCGAGGCCATCGAGGCCGGTGCGCTGGGCGTGTCCACATCTCGCACGCTGGGCCACCGGGCCATCGACGGCGAGCCGGTGCCGGGCACTTTTGCCGCTGAGGACGAGCTGTTCGGTTTGGGCCAGGCGCTGGCCGATGCCGGATCCGGGGTGTTCGAACTCGCCCCCGCGGGCGCTGCGGGGCTGGATCTCGTGGCCCCGCCCAAGGAGATGGACTGGATGCGCCGACTGTCGGCCCACTTCGACGTGCCAGTGTCGTTCGCCCTGTTGCAACTGGAGGCCGCTCCCGATTTGTGGCGAGAGATGATGGACGAGTCGCTTCGGGCGGTTGACGAGGGTGCCCGGGTGTATCCCCAAATTGCCGGTCGTCCCTTCGGGATGCTCATCGGCCTTCAGACCAACCACGCCTTCGCCAAGCGGCCCACGTTTGCGTCGCTGGCTCATCTGCCCTTCGATCAGCTCGTAGCTGAGCTCAAGAAGCCGGCGATCCGTTCGGCCATCTTGGGCGAGGACGACCTGCCCCCCGACCCCAGCGTGCTGTTCGACCAGATGCCCAGCATGGTGGCTTCGATGATCCACAAGCTGTACGTGATCGGCGACCCGCCCGACTACGAGCCCACCCACGACCGCACCGTGACCGCCATGGCCGAGGCCCGCGGGGTGGATCCGCTGGAGATGCTGTACGACCTCTCCCTGGAGGACGACGGCCGGGCCCTGATGATGCTGCCCATGTTCAACTACGTCGAGGAGAACCACGACGTCATCCGGGAGCAGCTGCTGCACCCCGCCGGGGTGTCGGGGCTGTCCGACGGCGGGGCCCACTGCGGCATGATCTGCGACGCCTCCATCCCCACCTTCATGCTCACCCACTGGACTAGGGATCGCACCCGGGGCGAGCAGCTCCCGCTAGAGTGGGTGGTGAAGAAGCAGACCCACGACACCGCCTCCCTGTACGGGCTGGGCGATCGGGGAACGCTGGAAGTGGGCAAGCGGGCCGACGCCAATGTGATCGACCATCAGGCGCTGACCTTGCGCTCTCCTCGGGTGGTTCACGACTTGCCCGCTGGGGGACGCCGGCTCGACCAGCAGGCGGATGGCTATGTGGCCACTGTTGTGGCCGGCAAGGTGACCCGCAGCCACGGCAAGGACACCGGAGCCCGGCCCGGCCGGCTGGTGCGCGGCACCCAGTAGCGCCCAACCTGCCATGGGCATCGACCTGGACCGCTATCAGATTCGCCCCGGCAACGGCGACGGCGCCCCGGCCTGGCTGCCCAAGGCCCGCTACCTCGACGAGGATTACGCCGAGCTGGAACGGCAGCGACTGTGGCCGTCCACCTGGCAGCTTGCCTGTTTGACCAGCGATGTGGCCGAGCCCGGCGACTGGTTCGAGTACCGCATCGGAAACCAGAGCTATCTGGTGGTGCGAGACCACGACGGCGAGCTGAGGGCATTTCACAACGCCTGCCGCCATCGGGGGTTCCAGCTCTGCGAGGGCAAGGGCAACGCCGACGAGCTGCGCTGCGGGTTCCACGACTGGTGCTACGGCCTCGACGGGTCGCTGAAGGAGATCGTGTACCGCAAGCACTTCGGCGTGGTGGCCAACGAGAACCTGTCTCTGGCCCCGGTTCGGCTGGGCACTTGGCATCAGATGGTGTTCATCAACCCATCCCCCAACGGCCCCGACCTCGACGAGTTCCTCGACCCGGTACCCGACACGCTGGCCCCGTTCAACTTGGGGGAGCGGAGCTTGACGGCCTGCTGGACCATCCCGCTGGGCGGCAACTGGAAGACCACGGTGGATGCCTTCAACGAGGCCTACCACTTGGAGGGGCTGCACCCCGGCCTGCGGGGGTTCATGGATGCGCTCAACACCACCTACGAGCTGTGGGACCGAGGCCACTCCATGATGAAGATCCCCCTGGGGATCGGCTCACCCCGATTCCCCGATGCCGACCAAGACGAGGTGGCCCGAGCCTTCGTGGACAACTACAGCACCATGCTGGGGCTCCAGCCCGGCGACGACGTGGACCTGGCCGGCCAAAGCGCTCGGGACTGGGCGGTGGGCTTGGTGCGGGACCGAGCGGCGGCAGAAAACGTGGACTTCAGCCACTACACCGACGAACAGATCCTCGACGACTACCACTATCTGGTGTTTCCCAACGTGGTGTTGAACGTACACAGCGACATGTACACCATCTTCCGGGCTCGCCCTGGCGATCACACCGGACATTCCCACTTCGACTTCTGGCTGTTCCACCGGCTGGGAGACCGAGCAGGCTCAGGCCTGCCTCCCGAGATGATTCACTTCCCCGAGGGAACGGTCATCGCCGAGGTGGTCAACCAAGACCTCGATGGCATCGGGCGGGTGCAGGCCGGGATGGCCTCGAACGGCATCGACGAGCTGGTTCTGGGCGATTTCGACTGCCGCCTCGTCAACATGCACACCGAGCTAGACCGGGTTATGGCTGGCAAGGGTTCCATCAAGTAGAGATTTCGCTCCCAGTTAGAGGGTGGAACTAGCGGCGGCCCTGGTGGGGTGGGTAACCGTGTCGTTGCGCCGGGTCTGCTGGGGGTGACGCTGGGGTTGGCTCGGCTGTAGATACCATTTGGGCGTATGGGCAGGCGTTTGCTGGTTGTGGTGTTGGTGTGGTTGTTGGCGGCGGGCGGGTTGGGGGTGCCTGTTGGGGCGCAGTCTGGGGTGGGTTTGCCGGTTGGGGTCGAGCCGCCTTTGGGTGTTGGGGGCGGGTTGGTTGCGGGGCAGGTCGACGGGGTTTTGGGGGGCGGGGAAGACGGGTTCACAGATGTTGAGGCGGAGCCGGGTTCGCCTCCTTTGGATGGCCTGTTGGATGAGGGTTTGGGCCGTTTGGATTTGTCGGGCGCGCATGGTCCGGTTTCAGGCCAGGACGGGGTGTCGGGTCCGGTTGCGGAGGTGTTCGGGGGCGGTTTTTTGGAGGCGCCGGTCGCGGTGGAGGCGGTGGAGGGCCCTGCGCCTGAGGGGTTCGGGGGTTTGGCGATGTGCGCGGGCAGATCTGTGTGCGGGAGCGCCCAGATTCTTCCGGGGCCGACGGGGTTGTCGTGTTCGGTGACGGCTTCGGTGATCGTGTTCTCGTGGAATGCGGTGTCGGGGGCTGATGACTATACGGCGAAGTTGCAGTTGGCGTCGGGTGTGGGCGGCCAGACGGTGAGGACGACTTCGGGGACGACGGCGGTGTATGCGGGCTTGTCGTCTTCTACGACGTATTACATCGGGGTGCACTCGAACGTGGGGGGTGTGGCCCAGTATTACTCGGGGGTGTACTGCACCACCGCGGTGGGCCCGCCGAGCTGTGGGGCGGTGTCTGGGAGCGGCGCTCAGCTGTATTGGAGGGCCGATTCGCGGGTGCATCAGTGGTATGTGGGCCGGGCGACCACTGGCGGCCAGTATGTGGACGGCAGGGCGTTGGCGGGGTCGGTTTTGTCGACGGTGTTCACCGGGTTGGCGGCGAATGTGGACTATACGTTCTTTTTCTGGTGGCGGGCGTCGCCCACCGGTGTTTGGAACCAGGTGCATCCCAGCGCGGTGTGCACTACGACAGCGCCACCGGCGGCGCCTGTTGTGTCCTGTACTGCGACGGCGAGCACGATCACGGTGAACTGGGAGCCTGCGAGGGGCGCTTCGCGGTATCGGGTGAGCAGAGGCAGCGGGTGGGCGACGGCTTCGGGGCTGTCGCACGTGTTCTCGAATCTGGCGGACTCCACTACCTATGCGGTGCGGGTGCAGGGGTGGAACACCGCGGGCTGGGGCCAGACCGGCACGGCCACCTGCACGACTCCGGCGTCGGTCCTGCCCGCGCCCACAGGCTTGGAGTGCGAGGCTTCCCCCACCCAGATCAGGTTCTCCTGGGACGCGGTGGCGGGCGCGGACGGCTACTCGGCGAAGGTCCAGCTGGCCGTGCCGAACAGCGCGCAGACCCAGATGCGCACTACATCCATCACAGTGGTGTTCGGCGGGTTGGATCCCGCCACGAGGTACTGGGTGAGCGTGCTGGCGGTCAAAGGCGGCAAGGCCCAGCACTTCACAGGCGTGTACTGCACCACCCTGGCCGACATCTCCGCGCCGGTCCTGTCATGCACAGCGACCTCGAACAGCGTGTCGGTGTCTTGGCCGACGGCCGATGACGCCACCAAATACAGGGCCAGGGTCAACGGCGGGGCATGGACCGACGACATCATGCCCGCCTCCGATGCGGCGAGTGTGGTCCGTGTGTTCACCGGGCTGGCAGCGGGCACGCTGCACACGGTCACCGTGCAGTCGGGCGGCGCCAAGGGCTGGGGGCAGGCTGCGACGGTCCGGTGCGCGACCGCGGCGTTCGGGGTGGACTGCGACCAGACCACGTCTGACAGCGTCGTGCTCCAATGGGAGCCCATAGACGAGGCCCAGTACTGGTACGCGGCCATCTGGACCGGCAGCTCCTGGGCCAACTACAGGACAGTGTACGAGGAGAACACCACCGAGTTCACCGGTCTGGCCAAAGGCACAGCCTATGAGATCCACCTGTGGTGGTACGGAAAAGACGAGAAATGGCACAAAGTGAACCCCGCTTCCCGCTGCTACACCAAACACCTCGACACCCCGGTGCTGGCCGGCCATACCACCGGCGGCAACACCCTCACCATCCAATGGCAACCCGTCGACGGTGCAGAGATCTACCTAGCGAGAGTCAGCCCCGCGGGCTCATCGGGCGCGTCTGGGGCCTCGGGGGGCGGCGAGTGGGAGATCGTGGTGTCCGCCGGCAATTCCCACACCTTCACCGATCTCAAACCCGGCATGCAATACACCGTGCAGCTCAGGGCGGGCACTATCGCCAAGGCCAAAGAGGCATCTGACAACGGGGTGGAATACAAGCCTGAGAGCGGCGACGCAACCGACGATCACACCACCTCCACCGTCGAATGCAAGGCACATACCACCAGCACCATCGACATCGAATGGGACGACCCCCACGGTGACTACCAATGGCGGATAGCCAGAACGCTCATCGACCAGAACGGCAACTTCCAATACCTGGGCACAAAGACCTTTGCCGAAGGCACCACAGAAGCGACACTCACCGGCCTCCAGCCGAACACCATCTACTGGATCACAGTATGGAAGAGCGCCGACAGCGGGCAGAGCTGGCAAGTCCTCGGGCACGTCCCCCACTGCCAAACCGCGCCTGCCGATCTGGAAGTCAACCAATGCCCACAAACTGCCGACACCGACGGCACCGTGCGCTGGACCGACAATGGTGCCAGCTACTACCGCATCGCCCGCGACCGGAAACAGGCGGACCCCGAATGGATCACCACCAACGGGACTTCCTACACCTTCACCGGGCTCGCCGAGGAGACCACCTACGAAATAGCAGTCCAGGCCTGGACCCCCATGGGATGGACCACAAGTGCCACCTGCGACATGAAAACACTCCCAAAGATACCCGACGGCCTATTTACCGGTACCAGCAACTACTATTTCACCAAAGGAACCATTAAAGGCATTCTCTACGCCGCCGGGCAAGCGTTAGATAATAGGTCAAGTTGCGCAGCTGGTAAACCGACAATAAACAAATTGATTGCGATCATGTTATCGATTCCAGTGCATGAGTTGAGTGCTGGTGAATACGAATCCACATCTCCATCGCCAATGTCTTTTAGCAGATGGGATAATTTAGGGCAACAGGAACAAAAACACAATGGAGTGGAAGAAAGCCTTAACGAGAGGCTATATTCGCACATGGAGCCAGCAGGTTACGTCAGAGCGCATTGGAGTCCAGCGGTAGGATTGTGGCAGCTGGATTTCTTGACTAGCTCAATCATAGCAATGAATCATGCAGAACGTGCAGATATAACTATGGGTGGTCTCGAAACTGCTGAGTTTTTACTCACTCAGTATTGTTTGGGTCTTAGCAAGTTGAAGGCCGAATTGAATTCCAAATGGAATGGATGTTCACGTGACAAAGTAAACGATAGATGTTACAACACTTTTACAAACTCCATGTATAACAGTTCAAGAGATCGTCTGAATGTGAAAGAAGTGATGTTGGCCGGTCAAACGGATGGTGGCGTAATGGAGCGGCAGTGCCGTTGGACAACGGAGAAGGTAATATTCCTATGCTATGTTCTTGATCCTAGCTTGGCTCAAGGCTGGATGGACAAAAAAGATCCTGATGATGAAAAGAGGGATGGCCGGACACCTCTCCCCGCACCATTCGTATCTTTCACTGATGATATAACGAATACCAGGTACGCAGTGTGGCCGAAACAGTGGCCACAGTCATCAGCGTTCATGATATGGCCTTCTCTTATTGTGTCTACTGACACCACCGTTTATAGAGCTGTGAGGCAAAATGAGCGAGTCAGGTGCAGTCCGGGTCTAGATCGACCAGCTAAGGATAGCGAAGACTGTGCTGAGGGGACATTCAAACCGTTTGGTACGAGGATAGAAGACCATAATTTTTCTGGTGATACCAAGTATGTAGAGGGTTGGTATGACGATACAGTGCCGTTCCGCGACGGTGGAACTGACTTGGACCGGCATCAAATTCAAGTTCAGGCTTGCGAGCAACTCAACATATTTGGTCATGTTTACGTGTTTTGTACCTGGGCTGATGTCTAGAACATGGGTTTGTATATGTTCCGGTATAAGGACTGGTAGTGCATGGTGAGAGAAAAACTATTCGGGGCGTTTCTTACGTTTGGTGCAGCATTGGCTCTTCTGGCTTTAGGATGCAATAGAGAAGCGGGGAGAATTGAAGAGATTGTTGAGACAAGAAAAGAAAAGTTACCAACAATGGAAACACGCGCTGAAGGCGGCACAGATGGCGAAGCGTCAAATTCAAGAGTGTTATCGGATCAAAATGTTTCAGATAAAGTCGAAAACAGCGCAGAAGGTCCTCTGTCTGATCGAATATGGGATGATTTTGAGGAGAGTGTTCCTCCTGGTACTGGGATATGGACACCATCCGGTGACGAGCTGGACCTGGCCTTGGTCGATGATGACCTTATGCTTGTCCCAGAAGAGGACCATACTGGCCTTCAACCTGCCGAGAATTTGTCGGAGTCATTGGAACAAGTATCTGGTTCTGAGTCAACAGACGAAGTCGTGGTTGACTTAGCAACAGTGACGTTGAGGGAATGCGTAGTGCGTGGCATACTACGGAACAAGTCGGATAAGTTATTTGCGCGAGATGTAGTACTAACGCTTGAACACGAAGATGGAAAAGAAAGTGTAAGTTGGAGTTGGCCATTGACGATGTCGCCAGGCGACAGCGCTCCTTTTGAAGTGGAAATCACTTGGCCACCGGAAGCACAATTTAGCGACTCGGTTGAGTATAGTGATGCTGAGCAAACGTTAGGTTCTGTGGGGACACGGCATCTGGAGAACACTCGCTTCATGGTCAGTACAAGTTTTTCGACGGAAGTGGATTTAAGTCAATCCTTTTCCTTTGATTTAGTGAAATCAGATTTCCAGCAGTCCGACCGCGGACTACGAAGTATGGTGTATGATGATCGAGTTTTCGAAGTCGGAGCATTTGACTATTGGCTGGCAGCCGATAATCGAGAAGTTATTTTGATCAGCAAACCAGAATTCCGCCGGATATATCCTGATTTCCTGATCAAAAGCGATGACCTAGACAGTTTTGCTTCAACATATGTGGATCACTATAAATCTGATGTCTATTATGATCCCGCTCGTCGATTCCCAGATGAAATTGATAACGAAAAGATCTACACGGTTGATAATGTCAAAGTATACCAAGCCATTTATGCATGGAATTGGGAAACGGAAGTGGCAAAAGTTCTCGATGTAAGAGAGTTGATACCGTACACCATTGATGGTGACCCCATGCAAGACGAACGAACTCCACAAACTGCCGTCATTCCCGCTGGTACATCAGTAAGTTCCTACCCTTCGACCACTGTTCCTTTTTATGTTCTAATGAAACGTCCAACGGACTATTCCACAGTGTATTTCGAGAGTGCTTATTCAGACACTCGCCCATATGGTTTCGGGCTTCGCTTTGGGGCTAGTATTGATCCCATCCATGACGAAAATGTTGAGATAAGAAGTAATCTTTGGATTGGTCAAGGCAGCGAATCAGATCCATTTGGCAGTAGCAACGTTTTGGAAAAGGAAAATGAGCAACAACAAAGCGGGCAGGTTCGTGGTTCCTGTGATCGAGAAGGTCCGCTAACACTTTTTGAGCGTGAATTTCCCTATGGTGCGGGCTACCCAAAGGTGCTTACTCTGCTCGGCAATTTCGGGATATTTGACCGAGTAGAACCTCTTATCGGGACTGCCGATGGAGTTGTTGTTGAACCGAACTCGATAACTTTAAAGGACGGAATGCTTCGTGGTTTAGTGCGTAATAACTCTCAACACGAATTTGCTCGAGATGTGGTAGTAAAGACACTTCCTTTAGCGCCTAATTGTGACTCACATAGCTATGAGTGGCCATTGACAGTACAACCGAGTGAACGGGCCCCATTTATAATTGCCAATGTTGCAGATACTTGCGCTATCGAGGATTTTATGTTTGAAGTAGATTTTTCTTTCTCCGAGTATGTTGACGTTACTAGATCTTTTTACATTGCAAAATATCGTAGGGGACATGTTTTTGGTGGTGCTGCTATTGGTGAGCAAGAATCGGCAGATTATTGTTGCGTATGCCCGCCACTAAATTTATCTGTATCAGGACAAGAGTTATTGACTTCTGAGGAATTTTCGAACATCTATTCCGATATCAGCACTGTAACATTTGAGGGTGAGCTGGCATTCATTCCATTTGTTGATCTGCATGCGCGGCTTGAATATTCGTATTCCCATCCTAGTTTAGAGAGATATACTTTAAAACAGAGGTTTGACAACCTCAAAGCCTACGCAGCGATTTTTGACTCAGAGTTAAGAGTTTTAGACATCAAGGAACTCATACCCTTCTCTGTATTATATGGGCCATATCAAAGCTCAACAACGCTTGTTCCTGTGGATAGCATTCCCACTCCCAATACATGGTCGCCTAATTCCTTGCGCCTGTTGTTGATGCTTTCTGAAATGGAGTTAGGCGAGTGTCGGGACTATCCGTCTGAGATCCCGAAGTTTTACTATCATGTATGGATTGGTGAAGCAGCCGAACCAGAGAGAGGGTGAACTCCACGGGTCGTCGCGACAGATGAGCTGTTAGGTCCAAAACTGACGGAGGCTCTTGCGGTGGGGTGCTGAAGTCGATAATAATTAGAGGTTTATTCCTTAAGTCAGCGCCATCGGGCATTTGACCCTCAGAAGGCGCAGCAAATCCAACTTGGGAGGTGCGCCATGTCTGATATCGTCAGGGCCGCAATCGTGCAAGCCGCGTGGACCGGTGACCAGGAGTCCATGGTCGAGTTGCACGAGAAGTATGTGGGGGAGGCCGCGGCGGCGGGAGCCCAGGTGATGTGCTTCCAGGAGCTCTTCTACGGGCCTTACTTCTGCCAGGTGCAGGAGACCGACTACTACAGCTACGCCGAGGCCATCCCCGACGGGCCCACCACCAAGCGGTTCCAGGAGATCGCCGCCAAGCACGGCATGGTGCTGGTGCTTCCGATGTACGAGGAAGAGCAGCCGGGAATCCTCTACAACACCGCCGCGGTCATCGACGCCGATGGCACCTACCTGGGCAAGTACCGCAAGACCCACATCCCCCAGGTGAAGGGCTTCTGGGAGAAGTTCTACTTCCGCCCCGGCAACCTCGGCTATCCGGTGTTCGAAACCGCAGTGGGAAGGGTCGGGGTGTACATCTGCTACGACCGCCACTTCCCTGAGGGTTGGCGCGCCCTCGGCCTCAACGGCGCCCAGGTGGTGTTCAACCCCTCGGCCACCAGCCGGGGCCTGTCGGCGTACCTGTGGAAGCTGGAGCAGACGGCGTCGGCCGCGGCCAACATGTACTTCGTGGGGGCCATCAATCGGGTGGGCATCGAGCCGCTGGGCGACAACGACTTCTACGGCACGTCGTATTTCGCCAACCCGCGCGGCCAGTTCGTGGAGGATCCGGCATCAGACCAGGAACAGGAGCTGGTGATCCGCGACCTGGACTTCGCCATGATCGACGAGACCCGAGCGCAGTGGGCCTTCTACCGAGATCGCCGCCCCGACATGTACGGGCCCCTCACCGAAGCCTAAGCCCACCGCCGTGACCACCAACGCCGATCTGCACCAGCGCTACCAGGCGATTCTCCCCTCCTACGTCAAGCCGCTCTACGCCGATCCCATCAGCATCGAGCGCGGCCAGGGGAGCTACGTGTGGGACGTGGAGGGGAACCGGTACCTCGACTTCTTCGGCGGTGTGCTCACCACCATGGTGGGACACAACAACCCTGAGGTTACTGCGGCCATTCAGGAGCAGGCGTCCAAGGTGCTGCACACCTCCACGCTGTACCTGTGCGAGCCGATGATCGAGCTGGCCGAGGAGATCGCGGCCATCAGCGGCATCCCCGACGCCCGGGTGTTCTTCACCACCTCCGGCAGCGAGGCCAACGACACCGCCATCTTGCTGGCCACCAGCTACCGAAAGTCCAACGAAGTGCTGGCCATGCGCAACAGCTACCACGGGCGCTCGTTCACCGCGCAGGCCATAACCTCGCACTCCTCCTGGTCGTCGACCGCGCTCTCGGGCCTCTCGGTGAACTTCGTCCACGGGGCTTATCAGCTGCGCAGCCCATTCCGGCACCTGGACGACGACGAGTTCACCGAGGCCTGCACCGACGATCTCACCCAGGTTCTCGACATGATGACCACCGGGTCGGCGGCCTGCCTCATCGCCGAGCCCATCCAGGGCGTCGGCGGGTTCGCCACCCCGCCCGACGGGTTCTTCGGGTCGATGCACAAGGTGCTGGCCAACCGGGGGATCCTGTTCGTGACCGACGAGGTGCAAACCGGCTGGGGGCGCACCGGTGAGCACTTCTGGGGTTATCAGGCCCACGACATCGTGCCCGACATGCTCACCTTCGCCAAGGGCGTGGGCAACGGAATCACGCTTGCGGGCATCGTGGCCCGAGCCGAGATCATGGACACCATCAAGGCCCTGAGCTTCTCCACGTTCGGCGGAAATCCGCTGTCGACGGCGGCGGGGCTGGCCACCTTGAACTACGTGCGGGAAAACGACCTCCAGGGCAACGCCCTGCGCATGGGCAAGCGATTGGCCGATGCGCTTCGGCCAGTGGCCGAGCAGACGCCGTGGATCGTTGAGCTGCGGGGCAAGGGGCTTATGCAGGCCATAGAGATAGTGGAGCCGGGCTCGATTCAGCCCGACGCCAGCCGGGCTGGCGAACTGCTCGAAGGGTGCAAGCGGCGGGGGCTTCTGGTGGGCAAGGGAGGGCTGTACGGCAACGCCCTTCGGATCACCCCGATGCTGGATGTGGCCGAGGAGGAGATCGACGAGGGCGTGACCGCCATTCTCGAGACCATTGAGGAAATCGATAGGCAGGTTTGAGGCATGACCACTCTCATCGAGGACGAATAGGGGGCAGAAACCATGACCATTTTGATCAAGAACGGCACGGTGGTGAGCTCGACTGGGGCTGATCCGGCCGAAGTCCTGATCGATGGCGAGGTGATCGTCGCCGTGCTGCAACCGGGATCCGAGCTGGCCCTGTCAGCCGAGAACGGGGCCGATCGGGTGATCGACGCCACCGGCAAGCTGGTCGTTCCCGGCGGGGTAGATGTACACACCCACATGGAGCTGCCCTTCGGCGGCACCATCGCGTCAGACGATTTCGAGACCGGCACCCGGGCCGCCGCTTGGGGCGGCACCACCACCATCGTGGACTTCGCCACCCAGAGCTACGGGCTGGACGTGCGCGAGTGCTTCGACGCTCGCATGGAGCAGGCCGAGGGCCGGTGCGCCATCGACTACGGCTTCCACATGATCATCGGCGACGTCACCGACGCCGCCCTCAAAGAGATGGACCTGCTGGTGAACGAGGGGGTCACCAGCTTCAAGCTGTTCATGGCCTACCCCGGCGTCTTCTACAGCGACGACGGCCAGATCCTGCGGGCCATGCAGCAGTGCGCCGGTAACGGCGGGCTAATGATGATGCACGCCGAAAACGGGATCGCCATCGACGTCCTGGCCGAGCAGGCTTTCGAGCGGGGCGAGACCGACCCGGTGAATCACGGGTACGTGCGGCGGGCCGAGTTCGAGTCGGAGGCCACCCACCGGGCCATCCAACTGGCCAAGGTGGGGGCCGCCCCCCTCTACATCGTGCACCTGTCAGCCAAGCAGGCGCTGGAGCAGGTGGCCATCGCCCGCAACAACGGCGGCAACGTGTTTGCCGAGACTTGTCCGCAATACCTGTACTTCAGCCTCGAAGAGCACCTCGACCAGGGCTGGGAAGGAGCGGCCTACGTGTGCTCCACGCCGATCCGCTCCCACCACGACCACCACCAGGACGAGCTGTGGAAAGGGCTGCGCACCAACGACTTGGCCGTGGTGTCCACCGACCACTGCCCGTTCTGCATGAAGGAGCAGAAGGAACTGGGTGTTGGCGACTTCCGGGCCATACCCAACGGCCTGGGCACCGTCGAGCACCGAATGGACCTGATCTACCAAGGCGTTGTCACTGGGGAGATCACTTTGCCCCGGTGGGTAGAGCTGTGCTCCACCACCCCGGCCCGCATGATGGGTCTCTACCCCCGCAAGGGCATCATCCAACCCGGATCCGACGCCGACGTGGTGGTCTACGACCCCCAGGCAACCTGGACCATCAGCGTGGAGAACCACCACATGAACATCGACCACTCGGCCTATGAGGGAATCCAGGTTGGCGGCCACGTCGACACCGTCTTGTCGAGGGGCCGGGTGATCATCGACGACAACCAGTACCTGGGCTCCAAGGGCGACGGGCAATATCTGCGCCGCGGCCTCAGCTCCTACCTGATTTAGAACCTGGATTAACGGAGGGGGAATGCGTCAAATCCATCATTTAATCGACGGCCAGCAGGTGGCCGGCACATCGGGCCGGACCTCCCCTGTTTTCAACCCGGCCAGCGGTGAACAGACTGGCCGGCTGTCGCTGGCGTCGGCCGACGAGGTTGATGCCGCGGTGGCATCGGCCCAGGCCGCGTTCGATGAGTGGTGCCAGGTCTCGGTGGCCCGGCGTACCACCCTCATGTTCGCCTTCCGGAACTTGGTGGTGGACAACGCCGGGGAGATTGCCAGGCGCCTCACCGCTGAGCACGGCAAGGTCCACAGCGATGCCAGGGGAGAGGTGGCTCGGGCCATCGACAACATCGAGTTCGCCTGCGGTTTGGCCGAGCATCTCAAGGGAAGCCACAACGAGGCGGCATCCACCGGCATCGACGTCTACACGGTGCGCCGCCCGCTCGGGGTGGTGGCCGGCATCACGCCGTTCAACTTCCCGGCCATGGTTCCGATGTGGATGGCGCCCAACGCCATTGCCTGTGGAAACACATTCGTGCTCAAGCCCTCTGAGCGCGATCCATCGGCCCCCATGTTCATCGCTGAGCTGTTCCAGGAGGCGGGCTTCCCGCCCGGCGTGTTGAACCTGGTGAACGGCGACAAAGTGGCGGTCGACCGGCTGTTGGAGCACCCCGACGTGAAGGCGGCCAGCTTTGTGGGGTCCACGCCGATTGCCCGCTACGTCTACGCCACCGGCACTTCTCACGGCAAGCGGGTACAGGCGCTGGGCGGGGCCAAGAACCACATGGTGGTTCTGCCCGATGCCGACATCGAACTGGCGGCCGACTCGGCGGTGTCGGCGGCCTACGGCTCAGCCGGGGAGCGCTGCATGGCCATCTCGGTGGTGGCCGCGGTGGGCGAGGTGGCCGATCCCTTGGTGGAGGCCATCAAACTCCGTATGGAGAAGCTGGTGATTGGCGACGGCACCGATTCGGCCTCCGATATGGGGCCGCTGATCACCCGTGAGCACCGCGACCGGGTTGCCGGCTACATCGGCTCCGCCACCGAGCAAGGGGCAACTGTGGTGGTCGATGGCCGCGACACCCGGTTCGACAACGACGGCTTCTTTCTCGGGGTCTCGCTGCTGGACAACGTCACCGCTGAGATGGACGCCTACCGCGACGAGATCTTCGGTCCGGTCCTCAGCGTCGTGCGGTGCGAGACCTATGCCGAGGCGGTTCAGCTCATCGCCGACAACCCTTGGGGCAACGGGGCCGCCATCTTCACCAGGGACGGAGGGGCGGCCCGCCAGTTCCAAGAGGACGCCGATG
The DNA here is from genome assembly GCA_022827725.1 of Acidimicrobiia bacterium. GTDB lineage: Bacteria > Actinomycetota > Acidimicrobiia > Acidimicrobiales > Bin134 > Poriferisocius. The sequence continues at coordinate 8,101 of JAJEIJ010000003.1, read as the reverse complement.
CGGGCATGGTGGGCATCAACGTCCCCATTCCCGTGCCGGTGGGCTACCACTCATTCGGTGGCTGGAAGGACTCGCTCTTCGGCGACACCACGATGTACGGCCCCGAGGGAATCCGCTTCTACACCAGGCCCAAGGTCATGACGGCCCGATGGCCCGATCCCGCCACCAGCACAGTTGATCTGGGCTTTCCGACCAATGAGTGATAGGTCCGATTGGATGAGGAGGTAGCGATGGATTTCGGAGTTGTTCTTCAGACCGATCCTCCGGCATGGAGGGTGGTGGAGTTGGCCAAGCGGGCCGAGACGCTCGGCTTCAACTACGGCTGGACCTTCGACAGCCATGTGCTGTGGCAAGAGCCCTACGTGATCTACAGCCAGATGCTGTCGGCCACCAACCGCATGATCGTCGGGCCCATGGTCACCAACCCGGGCACCAGGGACTGGACGGTTACCGCGTCGCTCTTCGCCACGCTGAACGACATGTTCGGCAACCGCACCGTGTGCGGCATCGGCCGGGGCGATTCCGCCATGCGGGTTATCGGCCACAAACCCCGCAGTCTGGCCACGTTGGGCGAGTCCATGCGGGTGATCAAAGACCTGGCTGAAGGCCGCAAGACCGAGTACAACGACACCCAGCAGCACTTCCCGTGGGCCGGAGAGTCGGAGCTCAAGGTGCTGATGGCGGCCTACGGGCCCAAGGCGCTGCACCTGTGTGGCAGCGAGTCTGATGGGTTCATCCTCCAGTTGGCCGATCCGGCGATCGCCGAATGGACAATCGCCGCCGTCCGCCAGGCCGCCGAGGAGGCGGGCCGCGATCCCGACAGCCTGTACATCTGCGTGGCCGCGCCCGCCTATGTGGGAGACAACATCGAGCACCAGCGAGAGCAATGCCGATGGTTCGGCGGCATGGTGGGCAACCACGTGGCCGACCTGGTGGCCCGCTACGGCGACCAGGGGGTGGGTGTGCCCCAAGCGCTCACCGACTACATCGCCGGCCGAGAGGGCTATGACTACAGCGGTCACGGCAAAGCGGGCCACGAACACACCGACTTCGTTCCCGACGAGATCATCGACCGCTTTTGCATTCTCGGAGACGAGGACGCCCACCTGGCCCGGCTGCGCGAGTTGGAAGCGCTAGGCGTGGATCAGTTCGCCATCTATCTCATGCACGACCAGAAAGACGAAACCCTAAACGCATACGGCCAGCGGATCATTCCGGCGATGACCGGTTAGGGACGCAGCAGAATGCCGAACACCGACACCATGGCTGATACGGACGATCCCCTGGTACGGGAGCACCGGATCAAGCAGCAGGCGACCCACGAGGAACGCCGCGACGCTGTGGTGCGCATCGTTCGCCAAACGGTGACCTTCGTGCTGTTCATGGCCCTGCTGGCCGGGTTGTACACCGGGTACAAGGCGTTCGGCCAGGCCATCGACGACCGCCAGCACGAATGGGCCGTGGTGGGATCGGTTCTACCCCGCACCGACGATCTGAACATGCCCCCGGTGAGCGAGATCTTCGGCCAATTCGGCGAGACGCCCGGGGGCCGAGACCAGATCTACGTGAAGATCCTGTTCGACGAGGCGCTCTTCACTCTGCGGGAGGCCTTCGCCGGCTTCATGGTGGGCCTGGTGATCGGCATGGCCATCGCCTTGGCCCTGGCGCAGTGGCGCCGGCTCGAACAGGGCCTGCTCCCATACGTGATCGCCAGCCAGACCATTCCGCTTATCGCCATCGCACCCATCATCGTGATTTGGGGGCGCAAGAACTTCGATGTGTTCCCGTGGGAGTGGCAGGACTGGATGTCGGTCTCCATCATCGCCACCTACCTCACGTTCTTCCCGGTGGCGGTCAACGGATTGCGAGGGCTGCAATCGCCCCGGCCGGAGAACCAAGAGCTCATGGAGTCTTACGCCGCCAACTGGTTGCAGACGTTGTGGCGCCTGCGCCTTCCCGCCTCACTGCCGTACTTGTTCGCCGCACTCAAGATCGCGGCGACGGCCAGCATCGTGGGGGCCATCGTGGGCGAGATCTCCTCCGGGGTCGAGGGCGGGCTCGGCCGGCGGATCTTGCGCGAGGCGTTCAACTACACCACCGGCCCCGACCGGCTGTTTGCCAGCGTGTTGGGAGCCGCCGTTTTGGGAATCTTCGTATTCCTCGTGGTGACTGGTGTCGAGAGAGTTGTCGTCGGCAATCAGAATCGGGAATCGACTACATGAGTGAGGAACCAGCAGTTAACGAGGCCATGTCCACCGGCGAAGCTGAATCCCAGCTCGTGATCGACATCCGCGGGGCGACGAAGGTGTTCAACCCCGGAAGGAGCAACCAAGTAGAGGCGCTGGCCGAGATCGATATGGCCGTTGAACCCGGGGAGTTCATCACCCTCATCGGCCCATCCGGATGCGGCAAGAGCACCCTGTTGCGGCTGGTTGCCTCTCTCATCTCCCCGTCGTCCGGATCGGTGCAGGTCAACGCCAAGTCGGCGGAGCAGGCCCGCCTCGACCGGGACTACGGCATGGCCTTCCAAACGGCTGGCCTGTTCGACTGGCGCACCGTGACCAAGAACATCGAGCTACCACTTGAGCTGATGGGATGGTCGAAGGCCGATCGACGTCGCCGGGCCTCAGAGATGTTGGAGTTGGTCAAGCTCAGTGAGTTCGCCAAGCACTACCCCAACGAGCTGTCGGGCGGGATGCAGCAGCGGGTGGCCATCGCCCGGGCGTTGGCCTTCAGCCCGTCGCTGCTGCTGATGGACGAACCGTTCGGAGCGCTCGATGAGATCACCCGCGAGCACATGCAGGACGAGCTGCTGCGGATCTGGGAGGAGACCGGGACCACAGTGGTCTTTGTCACCCACTCGATTCCAGAAGCGGTGTATCTCTCCACCCGAGTTGTGGTGATGTCGCCTCGTCCCGGGACGATCGCATCGACCATCAACGTGGACCTCGGCGACCGCAGCACCGCCACCCGAGACGATCCCGCTTTCTTCAAGAAGGTCACCGAGGTGCGCATCGCCCTGAGGGAAGTAGAAGGGTGAACGCGCTGAAGGGGTTTTCTGCCCCCATTGTGGTCGGTGTGGTGCTGTTCGGGTTGTGGCAGGGCGTGCTCTCTTTGTTCAATCCCGACGGATTTGTGCTGCCCGCCCCCTCTGAAATCGTCGGCGCGCTGATCGACAACTGGGATGAAGTGTATCGGGGTGCTCGCATCACCGGCTTCGTCGTGGTGTCAGGCTTGATCGCGGGCATCATCCTCGGGATTCTCGCCGCATTGCTGGTGACGCGGTTCCGGACGGCGAACGAGACCATCACGCCGCTGGCCGTGGCCGTCAACGCCATTCCAATCATTGCTTTGGCCCCGATCTTCAACAACTGGTTCGGGCTCACCTCTCCTCGATCAAACCAGGCCATCGTGGTGGCGCTGGTGTTCTTTCCCATATTCATCAACACCACCAGGGGCCTTACCCAGGTGGATCGAAGCCAGGTCGAGCTCATGGAGTCGTACGCGGCCAGCCGGTCGCGCATCACCCGCGAAGTGCGGATTCCCAACGCCATGCCGTTCTTCTTCACGGCATTGAAGCTCGCTACATCGCTCGCGGTTATCGCCGCGATCGTCGCCGAGTACTTCGGTGGCCGACAAGACGCCCTCGGCCCCATGATCACGCAGTCGGCGGGTCTTACCCGCTACGACGAAGCATGGGCTGCCGTGCTTGCCGGCACCGCCATCGGCGCCGTTTTGTATTTCGCCGTGCTTGTGCTTGAGCGAGTGGCGATGCCCTGGCACTCGTTGATACGAGCCCAAGAAGGCGAAACATGAAAGGAAAAACCATGAACAGACAGAAAATCTGGCGCTTGCTCGCCGTCCTTCTTGCCTTGGTGGTGGTTGCCGCCGGGTGCGGCAACGACGACGACGATGACGTCCAAGAAATCCAGGATGTGTCGCTTCAGCTTCAGTGGGTCCCGCAGTCGCAGTTTGCCGGCTTCTTTGCCGCTCGCGACCTGGGGTTCTATGAAGACGTCGGCCTGAACGTCACGATCATCGACGGCGGTGTCGACATCGTGCCGGCCACGGTTCTCGACTCTGGCCTCGCCGACTTCGCCGTCTCCTGGGTGCCGCGCGGGCTCGTGCCTCGTGAGGAGGGCCTGAACATCACCAACATTGCCCAGGTCTTCCAGCGCAGCGGCACCTTGCAGGTGTCGTTCTTGGACGCCGGCATCACTGGTCCGGCCGACCTCGAGGGCAAGCTGGTGGGGAACTGGGGCTTCGGCAACGAGTTCGAGCTCTTCGCCGGTCTCAACAGCGTGGGCCTCGACCCGCAGAGCGATGTGACCCTGGTTCAGCAGGACTTCAACATGACCGCGCTCATCAACGGCGACGTCGACGCCGCCCAGGCGATGATCTACAACGAGTACGCCCAGCTGCTGGAGACCATCAATCCCGACACCGGCGAGCTGTTCCAACCCGAAGAGCTCTCGATCATCGACTGGAACGACGTGGGCACGGCCATGCTGCAAGACGCCATTTGGGCCGACGCCGACAAGCTGGAGACCGATGACAATTACCGCGACATCGCGGTGCGCTTCGTGGAGGCATCGCTGCGAGGGTGGATCCACTGCCGCGACAACTTCCAGCAGTGTGTCGACATCGTGTTAGCTGCCTCTCCGCCCTTCGGCGGGCCGGCGAACCAGGCGTGGATGATGAACGAGATCAATGCCCTTATCTGGCCATCACCGGGCGGGGTTGGGATCATGGATCAAGCCCTGTACGACCAGACCATCGACGTGGCCACGTCTCAGGGCATCCTCCAAGCCGCTCCCGATGCCGGGGCGTTCCGCACCGACATTGCCGAGGAAGCGGTTGCCAACCTCCAAGACGCCGGACTCGACGTGTACGGCAACAACTTCCAGCGGCGGAACGTCGAGGTCAAAGAGGGCGGCAATTAACCCGTAGACAGGGCCATCGAGAAAACTGGGGGAATGAAGTTCAGCTTCGGCCTCCCGCTGATGGCCCATCCGCAGAACCCCGAATTCCTGACCGCCGAGGCCGTTTCCGAGTTCGCTCGGGCGGCCGAGGCGGCGGGGTTCGACTCCTGCTCGCTCACTGAGCACCCCCTGCCCAACGACCGGTGGCTGGCCAGCGGGGGCCACGACGCCCTCGACCCATTTGTGGCGCTAGGGGTGGTGGCCGGGGCTACTACCCGGCTGCGGCTGCTCACCAACCTGACCCCGGTGCCCTATCGAAATCCGGCCATCTTGGCCAAGACGGTGGCCACCCTCGACCGGCTCAGCGGAGGTCGGGTCATTCTTGGCGCGGGGGTGGGCTATCTGCTCTCCGAGTTTGAAGCGGTGGGAGTGGACTTCGACCAGCGCAATGCCCTTTTCGACGAGAGCTTGGAGGTGATGCGGCTGATCTGGTCGGGCGAGACGGTGAGCTACCAGGGCCTCAACTTCACCATTGCCGACAGCAGCGGTCTTCCCACCCCGGTGCAGTCGCCTGTGCCGGTGTGGATCGGGGGCAACTCCAAGCTCTCCCGCCGCCGGGTGGCTGAGAAGGCCCAGGGGTGGATGCCCATGCCCAATCCGGCGGCACTGGCCTCCCGCCGCCGCTCGGCCCACTTGGAGACCCTGGATGAGCTGGCCGAGATGATCGCCTATCTCCACGACCACGCCGCGTCGGTGGGCCGCACCGAGCCCATCGACATCAAGTACATGGATCTTGAAGTCGGGCCGGTGGGCACGACGGGCTGGAACGCCGACCAGCACTTGGAGAACATCGCCGCCCAAGCTGCCATAGGGGTGACCGCGATGGCCGCCCTCATCGCCGGCGATACACGCTCACAAATTGTTGACGCCCTGCATCAATACGGCGAGGAAATCATCGCCTATCGTTAGGCCTATGTTGAGATTTGTCGAGGGAGCTTTGGGTGGTCGCCGCGCAGAGGCGGAAAGGGGATTCCCATGTTGAGATTTGTCGAAGAGATCCTTCTCCTGTTGCTGCGAGACGACGACGGGAAGTTCATCAACGTGCCCCAGTCGTCCATGGACCGGGCCGTCGCAGGGGCGGTGCTGATGGAGCTGGCCATGGAGAACCGGATAGACACCGACTTGGAGCATCTGATCCTGGTGGACGACACCCCGGTGGGCGATGACCTGCTGGATCCGACGCTGGCCATGATCGCCGAAGGACAGGGGGTGCAAGGCCAGGAGAAGGACCCCCGGCACTGGGTGGAGCAGACCTCCCAGAAGGCGCCGGAGATCAGGGAGGCGACGCTGGACCGGTTGGTGGAGCGCGGCATCCTGGAGCGTGAGGACGACCGCTTCCTGTGGGTGTTCCGGTCGCGCCGCTACCCGATGATCGACGGCGAGGCCGAGCGGGAGGTCAAGCTGCGGATCATGGGGGTGCTGTTCAGCGATGAGATTCCCAGCCCCCGCGACGTGGTGATCATCTGCCTGGCCCACGCCTGTGGGATCTTCAGCGAACTGCTCTCCAAGCGGGAGCTCGAGCAGGCCAGTGCCCGCATCGAGCAGGTGCGCAAGCTCGACCTCATCGGCCAGGCCATGTCCCAGTCGATCCAAGACTTCGAGATCTGGCTGGCCAACGCCGCCGTCCAAGGACGAGGCTTCTTCTAAGGCGCCGAGCATGGCCGATTGGACCGTAGAACCGTTCGGGGGAGTGCTCGGGGCCCGGGTGACCGGCATCGACCTGCGGGAACCGCTGGCCAACGGTGAGCGGGACGAGATCTACAAGCACCTGCTGGACCATCTGGTGCTGGTGTTCCCCTGTCAATCCATTGACGACTCCCACCAGATGGAGTTGCTGGCCCCGTGGGGCCGGCCCTACATCCATCCCATCGGCCGGGTGGCAGGGGCGGTGGAGGCCAAGGTGGAGCGCATCGTGGACGACGAGGAGCGTCCGCCTTACCAGGACAAGTGGCACACCGATGTGACTTGGGATCCCGACCCGCCCATCCTGGGCACGCTGCGGGCCATCGAGATGCCGGCCCGGGGCGGCGACACCATTTTTGCCAGCATGTACGCGGCCTACGACGGCCTGTCGGAGACATTGCGGGATCGGCTGGAGGGAATCAGCGCCTGGCATCACATGGGGCCGGGCCAGTCGTTCAAGTCCAAGGCCGGCGTGGAGCTGTATGACCGCACGAAGGAGCAGTTCCCGGGCACCGAGCGTCCGGTGATTGCCATCCACCCCGATACCGGCCGCCGCTATCTCAACGTGAACAAGAATTTCACCAGCCATCTGGTGGGCTTCGACCGGGCCGAGAGCGACGCGGTGCTCGACTGCCTCTACGAGCACGCCACCCAGCCCAACCACACCATCCGCTACGAGTGGGCCGAGGGCGACGTGATCTTGTGGGACGAGCGCTGCACCCAGCATTTCGCGGTGGCCGACCACTACCCCCAGCGCCGGGAGATGGCCCGCCTCACCGTCTCCGCCCCCGCCTGACCACCCCTTCGTCGCTTCTGAGCAAACTTGATGATGGTGGCTAGGCTGCGCCAGTGATGTTCGACGATCAGAAATTCGACGTAGAGGCGGCCGCCGCTGGGGCGTGGGCTCCCAGCCGGTATGGGTCCGACGACATGCTGGGCACCTACAACGAGGTCACCGAGCAGAAGCGGGCCGACGCCTTGGGGATGCTGGATCTGACCAAGCCGATTTGCACCTATTCGATGGGAGACGGCATTTGGCCCGGCTATCCCGCCTACAGCACCCGGGAGTTCGCTCAGAAGCTGGTTATTGCCGGGTACGACCCCGGCGAGGGCTTCGAGGGGGAGATCATCAGCGGCACTCAAGGGCTGGGACCTTCGAAATTGGGGTATTCCGAGGAGCGGGTGTCGTACACCTTCAACATGAGCACCAAGATCAACGGCTTCACTCACGCGGCGGTGGACGGCACCTTCTACAACGGCCACCAGGGCACAGATCTGGCCCGCACCGACGGGGTGACCGCCATGGACGTTCCCTCATGGGGTGCTCCGCTGCTCACTCGGGGACTGATGATCGACGTGGCCGCCCCGGTGGCGGCCCCCACCCGGGTTGTGGAGACGAACCCGGCCGGGCGGCCGCGGCGCACAGACCAACACCC
>JAJEIJ010000038.1:0-103073 GCA_022827725.1 Acidimicrobiia bacterium | reverse complement strand
GCCTGGATCGGCCGCTACAACACACGGCGAATCCACTCCACCCTCGACTACCACACCCCCACAGAATGGGAGGACAACCACCGACAACGACTAGAACAAGCCGCATAAACCAAGTGTCCGGACAACGGGGGGAACCTCACTTGACCTTTCACGGACAGGCACTTTATCTCTCTGTTGCCTCCAGCTTCCCATGTTGAAACACCTCTGGCTGGCCTTATGCACGTGACCGTCTGCTCAAGATCGCCGAAGTACTATCCGACAGGTGACTAGGGAAGCGGAAAAGCGCATCGCGGAGCTGATCGAGCTCATCCGCTACTACGACCAGCGCTATCACGGTGAAGACACTTCGGTTATTCCCGATGCTGAATACGATCGGCTCAAACGCGAGCTGCTGGAGCTTGAGGCAGCCCATCCGGAGTTAGTCCGACCCGACTCCCCCACCCAGACAGTCGGAGCTGACCCGTCGACACTGTTCGAACCGGTTGAGCATCAGGTGCCGATGATGTCACTGGACAACGCTTTCGACCTAGCAGAGCTAGAAGCATGGGCAGGCCGGGCCCAGCGCCGCTTGGCTTCGGTTCGGACTCGTAGGGCCGCCGAAGAGGCAAGTGCTCAAGGGGTGCTGCTCTTGGGCGAAAACAAAGAAGTGGCCGAAGGCGAAGACACAGCTGAGGCGGAAACGCCTTCTGTCGAGTTGGGTAATTTCGTTTGCGAATTGAAATATGACGGTCTGGCCGTGTCGCTGCGCTATGAGAACGGCATGCTGACTCAGGCCGCCACCCGAGGCAATGGCCGTGTCGGCGAGGACATCACGGCTAACGTCCTGACCATCAAGTCCGTACCCCATCGGCTTCCGGCGGGCGCGCCTGCGGTGCTGGAGGTACGGGGTGAGGTCTATATGCCCCTCGCTGTCTTTAATGCCCTGAACGCCCGGCAAGAGGACGAAGGCAAGCCCCGCATACCCAATGCTCGAAACATCGCAGCGGGCTCCTTGCGCCAAAAGGACCCGTCAATCACCGCCGCCCGAGGCCTATCCATGTGGTGTTACCAGACCGGTGAGATCCAGGGGGGTCCTCCCTTAGTCACCCACAGCGCCACCCTGGAGTTCCTAGCCAACCTCGGACTTCCGATCAATCCTGAGACCATCACAGTGGATTCCCTTGCCAAGATCTGGAAGTTCGCGGAGCGGTGTGAAGCCAGGCGCCATGACCTGCCCTATGAGATTGACGGCGCGGTCTTCAAGATCGACCGCCTTGACCTCCAACAGGAACTGGGTGCAACAAGCCGAGCCCCTCGCTGGGCCATCGCCTACAAACTTCCCCCTGAAGAGGAGAACACCCAGCTCTTGGACATTCAGGTGTCTATTGGCAGCAAGGGCAAGGCCACTCCGTTCGCAGTGCTGGAGCCAGTGTTCGTCGGCGGCTCAACAGTTGCAATGGCCACCTTGCACAACGAGGACCAAGTGAGATTCAAAGACGTCCGACCCGGCGACACGGTTGTAGTCCGCAAGGCTGGCGATGTCATCCCTGAGGTGTTGCGCCCCGTCCTTGCTGAGCGTCCTCCAGACCTGCCCGCGTGGGAGTTCCCCTCAGTCTGCCCCTGTCCTCACCAAGAGCCACTGGTCCGAGAAGAGGGCGACGTGGCCCACTACTGCCATTTCGAGGAATGCCCTGAGCAGCTCAGGGGATGGATCGAGCACTTTGCCGCCCGCAATGCAATGGATATTGAACACTTGGGCGAACAGCGGATCCGCCTATTCATCAAGCTCGGGCTCATTGCTGACATAGGTGACATCTACAAGCTGCAGCCTGGCGGGTTTGAACTGCTTCGGAAGCTCAAGATCACCAAATGGACTGCTCCCTTTAACGATGATGCTGAGATTGTTCTTGATACCGGCTTAGTAGCAGCCCTTTCCCTGCTCGACTCCGAACGCCGCGAAGAGTTAGCCGCAACCATCGGCGACTTGAAGCATCGCCCGCTGGCCGAACTGCTGGTAGCGCTCAAAATCGATGGGCTTGGACCCACAACCGCGAAGTCTGTGGCTCAAGCCTTCCCCCATCTCGACAAGATCATCAGAGCTTCGACCAAGGACTTGACCCAGGTCAGAGGGGTCAGGTTGGCTGTCGCAGAGGCGATTGAGGATTACTCAAAGGAGAACCAATCGTCCATCGCCAAGCTGCGCGCTGCAGGAGTCCAGATGGGGGATCTGCCCTCGTCACCAAAGAGCGAGGACCCTCTAGAGAGCAACGAAGAGCTCCCACCGCTCTCACCGCCTGGCAGCGAGTTGTCTCCAGAGCAAGAGGAAGCTCTGCAGCGAATCATCAGGTTCGTCGCACCCGCCCCCAAGCGGGCGACCGACAAAGACCAAGATCTCCAGGCGAAGCAGGACCAAGGGAGAAATGAAGCCACCAGCGAACAGGCCAGCGGCGCTGTTCGAAGAATACGGGGAATTGGCGAGCAGAAGGCCAGGCTGCTGTTCCATCTCGGCTTGATCGCCGATTTCGGGGACCTGTTCAACTTGAACTTGGGGCTCATCGACAAGTGCAGGGAACTTACATGGAACACCGAGATAGATGATGGGCGCGAATTCACTCTCAAGACAGACGAGGTAGCTCAACTAGCCAGCTTCGCGAACCTGTCAATCTCCAATCTGAGACAAGCCATCGAGCTGTCCAAAAATCAACCACTATCCCGACTGTTGGTGGGGCTCAACATCCGACATTTGGGCGACACGGTCTGCGAGATTTTGGCTAACGCGTTCGGAGGCTTGGACAGCATCATGCAGGCCTCGGTCGAACAACTTGCCGAGGTGGATGGGGTCGGGCCGATTATTGCCAAGAGTGTGTTTACATTCTTCTGGTCAGAGGACAATCCAGAGATCTCAGAGGTCAACCGAGAGATTGTGGAGAAGCTGCGAACTGCCGGGCTCAATTTCGCCCAGAATACCGGCGACACGCAGCCCCAGGCCGAGGTGCTACCCCAGACATTGGAGGGCAAGACCATCGTGGTCACCGGCGGGGTGGAGGGGTACACCCGCGATGGGGTGGGGGCGGCTATCAAGGCCCGGGGCGGCAAGTCTCCGGGCAGCGTGTCGTCCAAGACCACCGCCCTGGTGGCGGGTGAGAATCCCGGTGCCTCCAAGCTGGAGAAAGCCGAGAAGCTAGGCATCCCGATTCTCGACGAGGCACAGTTCCAAGAGCTCATGGAGACGGGAAAATTGCCTTGAACCTGGTGCTGAGGTGGGTTTCCGCCTGTCTCTTGGCTATCACGATGCTCGCCACTGGAATCGTCGCCCTCGGGAACACCGTCGCCGCGGCGCAGGACAGCGGGGCAACCCTCCAAGACATCACCGTCAGGGATCAACTGATCGCTGCCCAGGAATCCCTGCTCAATGTCTACCGCTGCCGATTCGACATCGACACCCAACAGGTGCCGGGCGGCTGCATCAGCGGCCAACCGAGCCAGGGCCCGACTGAGCCCGCCGACTTTGCGGGCACGCCTACCCGAAACCAAGTCATGTTGCGCGACGACTTGATCGTGGCCCAGGAATCGCTGCTCAACGTCTACCGCTGCCGATTCGACATCGACACCCAACTCGTGCCCGGCGGCTGTGTCGAGCAGCCCATCCAAGACCCCGTCGAAGAACCCGGCCCGGAACAGATCGATGTCCACGTCTTCTACTGCGTCCCGGCCAACGCCGGATACACCCAAGCGAAACTGCAAGCCGAGGCCGACAGATTCAATGGGGACATCCGCGATTTTTTCTTGCGGGAGTCATCGAACGCCACCAAGTTGAACTTCGTGCCTGGAGGGATCGTGTCACCCAATGTGGCATGGAATGACGTAAGAATTGGCGACTGGTCGAATGCCCATGGGATGAACCCATGCGAAACCCAGGTCTCTTCTATGGGCCAATACCAATTCCCCCTCATTCTCGCCGGGATCTCTTCGGGAAGCGGCGTGGCTGGTTACGCCTCGCCTGAAATTGGAGCCGTCACAGTTCCAACGCTGGAGAGATACTCGAACGACCGCAAGAATCACGCCATCCTCGTTGGCCACGAACTGGGCCACTCGGTCTTTGATTTAGAGCACGATTCAGAGTTCCTGTCGATCATGACCGCCCCAAGTGCTCGGGCCACGCTCGGCGACAACCGCATTGGATGCGACGATCTCTTCACGCTGGGGTGGCGTCAGCACGACCGCTGTGATCTGAACAAGCTCAACATCCCCAGAGGGGCCTTCACCGCCGTCTCCGCCGCTCAATACCACAATTGCGGGCTGCGGCAAGACGGCGCCGCAGTGTGTTGGGGCGAGAACTACCTTGAGCCAAAAGACGCTCCCTCAGGCTCGTTCACTTCGATTGCTGCCGGTCTGTGGCACACCTGCGGTTTGCGGGCCAACGGCAACGTCGAATGCTGGGGTTTCGACGACGATGAGCGGGGCAACCAAGTTGGGCTGACAAGTCCGCCCGTTGGCCGATTCACGGCCATTTCCGCGGGGCATCTCCATACCTGCGGCCCAAGGCCCACCGGCTCCGTCCAGTGCTGGGGCAGCAATCGCGACATTTGGCACAACACTTTCGTGGGCCAGTCGAATGCGCCCACCGGGACCTTTACCGCCATCTCCGCTGGCACCTGGCACACCTGCGGCCTGAAATCCGACGGCACCGCCCAATGCTGGGGATCCAACGACGACGGGCACGGTAAGTTCATTGGCCAGTCGAACGCGCCGGGTGGGGCCTTTACCGCCATCTCCGCTGGCACCTGGCACACCTGCGGCCTGCGGCACGACGGCACGGTCCGATGCTGGGGATCCAATGACAACGGCGAATTGGATGCCCCCACCGGAGCCTTTGCTTCCATAGCAGCAGCAAATGGCTACACCTGTGGATTGAAGCAAGATGGAGCTGTCCAATGCTGGGGCACAAATGCCAACGGAGCCCTGGAGGTGCCGGGTGGGCAGTTCAGAGCAATCGAAGCAGCACCCTGGCATGTGTGTGGAGCAAGAGAAGACGGAGCCATCCAATGCTGGGGTGGTGACTACTTCAAGGGCTTGGGCGTTCCCGGAGACTCGTTTACGGCCATCGAAGCTGGCAGGGACTTCACTTGCGGTATTCGAGAAGACGGCACGATCCGATGCTGGGGTAGTGGCGCGCACGGCTCGGCCACTGCACCCGCGGGCAGATTCTCGGCAACCTCTCCCGGCCACATCCACACCTGTGCGATAAGAGACAATGGGACCGTTCTATGCTGGGGTTCCGACGATTCCGGCGTAGTAAGCGATTCTCCTGAGGGCCGCTTCACCGCGATCAGTTCCGGTCTGTTCTTCAGCTGCGGGCTCCGAGAAGACGGCACAGCCTTGTGCTGGGGCCGTGAAAGCTTGAGGGCCCCTGATGGACAGTTCAGCTCGGTAGCCGCCGGTGATTCATTTGCTTGTGGATTGCTCGTTGACGGAACTGTTCTGTGCTGGGGTTCCGATGCTTTTGGTGAGGTAAGCGGTCCTCCCGAGGGTCGCTTCACCGCATTGGCTTCCGGCGGCTTTCATATTTGCGGGCTTCCGGAAGCTGGCGGCATCAAGTGCTGGGGCGATAACCGCTACGGGCAGTTGGACAACATCCCTGAAGGTAGCTTTACTGCCGTCTCAGCAGGCTATTGGCACTCCTGCGCCCTTCGAGACGACGGAACGATCACGTGCTGGGGATCGAATCAGGACTTCGATGGAACCGTGATTGGCCAGTTGGATGGCATTCCTAGCGGAAGTTTCATCGCCATCTCCGCGGGCGACTACCACACCTGCGCTCTCCGCGAGGACGGCTCGGTCCGCTGCTGGGGCAGCCAATACGCTTCGGCCTGAACCTAAGGAAGTGACTGATGATTAAGGCCGTGTTTTGGGATTTCGGCGGGGTGTTCACCGGGTCGCCGTTTCATCTGGACGACTATGCCCGTTCGCTGGGCACCACCAACGGGCGGCTCCTAGAGCACGTTTTCGGGCGGTACGAAGCGAATGGCGACCATCCCTGGCACCGGCTGGAGCGGGGCGAGGGCACCCTGGCTGAGGCGCTGGAGGCGGCGGATGAGGCCTGCCGGGCTGACGGAATCGAGGGGTTCAGCTCCGAGGGCTTTTTCAAGGCCATGAGCAGCACCAGCAGCGACGAGCGGCGCGAGATGGCGGTGGCCAAGGTGCAGGAGCTGAACGAGGCCGGCATGCGACAGGCCATCATCACCAACAACGCCAAGGAATTCGGCGATATGTGGCGCAGCCTCATCCCGGTGGACGAATTGTTCGAGGCGGTGATCGACTCCAGCGCGGTGGGCCTGCGTAAGCCCGATCCGAGGATCTACCAACTGGCCCTTCAGCAATTAGAGATTTCTCAACCGGAAACGAGCGCTTTTTTGGACGATTTCGAGCCCAACGTGACCGCGGCCCGAGAGCTCGGCATGCACGGTGTACTGGTGGGAGACGACATCGTCCCCGCTCTGGCCGAACTCGACCGAATTTTGGCCGAATTTACGGCTTGACCCCCTAGCAATCAGCCATAAGACTGTCGGTTTGGAGGGGCGTCAGAAGGGGAGCCGCGGGCGCGCACATGACACTGCTAGAGCGAATTGCCACCGCGCCCATCAGTTGGGGTGTCTGCGAGATGCCGGGATGGGGATACCAACTTCCCGTTGACGCTGTGCTCAAAGAGATGTCCGCCACCGGGTTCACCCATACTGAACTGGGATCGCTCGGCTATCTGCCCACTGAGCCTGCTCAGCTCAGGGCTATTCTCAGCCAGCACGATCTGTCGTTGCTAGGCGGCTTCGTCCCCTTGGTACTGCACGACCCCTCGCAGACCCAGAGCACCCGAGAAGCAACAATCGAGGCGGCGGAACTCATTGCTGGCGGCGGCGGCCGCTTTTTCGTCTCCTGCGCAGTCAGCCATCCCGACCAATGGCGTCAGACGCCACCTGCTGAGCACGAGTGGTCAGCGGTGGCCGACACCCTCGCCGAGGTCGAACGGATCGCAGCTGAGCACGGCCTCATTCAAGCCTTCCACCCCCATTTCGGGTCACTGGTGGAGACGAATACGGAGATTGAGCAGGTGCTGCGCGCCAGTGACACCGCTCTGGTTCTCGATACCGCTCATCTCCTCCTCGGGGGCGGCGACGTAGCTGAGATGGCCAAGCGCTATCTGGATCGCATCGCACTCGTACACATCAAAGACGTAAACCTGGGCATCGCGGCCCAGGTTACGGCGGGAAAGCTGTCGCTCATGCAAGGCGTTCAGCAGGGCCTATTCCCGCCCTTAGGCCAGGGAGGGTTGCCGATCGCCGAGATCGTCGACCTACTGGAAAAATCAGGACGCGACCTCTGGTACGTCCTGGAGCAGGATGCAGCGATAGCGGAAGGAGATCCTTCCGCCATAGCTCGGCTGAGGTTCGACGCCTGCCAGAGCATCGATTTCCTGCGAAGTCTGGAACCCGTTCTCGCGGGTGCCGGAGCCTCACACAAACAACAAAACCTACCTTGAGAGGGGTAATCCAAAATGAGAAAGCTATGGAAGCTGTTTGCACTGCTTCTGGCGTTCACTCTCGTAGTCGCAGCATGCGGCAACGATGACGACGACACCGGCGAGCCCGCATCCAGCGAGCCAACCGAAGCAGCGGCACCTGCCACTGAAGCACCAGAGCCGACCGAGGTCGTGGAAGTAGACCCAACCCAGGGCTGCGACAAGACCTACCACGTGATCACCCACGGTGACTCCGGAACCTTCTGGTCAGTGGTTGAGGTGGCCGTGCGCGACGCCGCGGCAGCAATCGGCTGCGACGTGGTCTACTTCGGCTCCAACAACGACGCCCTGAGGCAAGCCCAGGAGATTGAGGCGGCCATCGCCGCCGGCTCCGACGGCATCGCCATCTCGCTGGCCGACCCGGCCGGTGTCCAGTCGGCTGCTGAGGCCGTGGTTGCCGCGGGCATCCCGCTGTACACGCTGAACTCCGGTGTGAACAACTACAAGGACCTCGGCGCCACCACCCACATCGGCCAAACCGAGACGGTGGCCGGTAACGGCGCGGGCGAGCGGTTCAATGCACTGGGTGCCACCCACGTGCTCTGCGCCCGACAGGAGCAGACCAACGTGGCTCTCGAAGAGCGCTGCAACGGTCTGGCCGAAACCTTCAGCGGTCAGGTGACCTCGGAGTTCGTCGGCCTCGACGCCACCCCCGATGAGCAGCAGAACACCATTGCCGCCATCCTCCAGGGCGATGAGAGCATCGACGGCGTGCTCGGCGTGGGTCCGAACCTGCCTCTGCGGGCTCTTGCTGCCGGTGAGCAAGCCGGTAGGGACCTCATCATCGGCGGCTTCGACCTGTCCAGCGACCTCATCGATGAGATCGAGGCGGGCAACGTGGCCTTCACCGTCGACCAGCAGCAGTACCTCCAGGGCTACCTGCCGGTCATCCTGATGCACCTGCAAGCCACCAACCTGAACACCGCGGGCGGCGGCCTGCCCATCCTCACCGGTCCGGGCTTCGTCGACACCGCCAACGCGGCAGAGGTCAAGGCACTGGTGTCCCAGGGAACCCGCTAAACCCAACAACTGACGTGCGGCGCTGATCGCGTCGCATATGAGAAAGGAGCGCTGTCCGGGGTATCCGGGCAGCGCTCCTTTCATTTGGTCTAGAGTCAACGAAATTCATCAGTCGGGTACATCGCCCAGGTTGAGAGGGGGGAACTCTCGTGGCCGAAGTGACCACCACGAATGACTCTGCGGCTGATTCGTCACCAGCGCAAGACGAGCGATTAGCCCACCGAGGCCCGGTCCAGCAGCTGCTGACCAGACCAGAGATTGGCGCCTTGATCGGCGCAGTCGGGGTTTGGCTGCTGTTCTGGCTGGTTTCGGCGCCGTTCGGAACCGCGGGAGGCACGGCTAACTACTTGGATGTGGCCGCCACCCTCGGCTTGATGGCGGTGCCGGTGGCCCTGTTGATGATTGGGGGTGAATTCGACCTCTCTTCGGGCTCCATGACCGGCGCTACCGCGGTGATTGTGGTCCTGTTGAGCAGCGACACCGCCGAGTTGGGCGGCGCCGGGCTCAGCTTGCACCTTGCGGTGCCGCTCTCGCTGGCCTTTGCCTTGGCCATTGGCTGGTTCAACGGCACGCTGGTGGACAAAACCTCGCTGCCTAGCTTCATCGTCACGCTGGGCACTTTCTTCATTCTCATCGGGGCCAAGCTCGGATTCACCAAGCTGTTCACCAACAAGGTGATTGCTGAGGGTCTCGACCGGTCGGGCGGCTACGAGTTCTGGGACAACATCTTCGGCGCTACCTGGATTCGAAACGGCCACGTTTGGGACAACAGAGACTGGGCCTGGAGCGGCATGCTGATCATCGGCGCGGTGGTGCTGATCTTGGGCACCATGGAGTTGGCCTACGCCCGCCGGGAGCACCCCAACCCCGGCGGCTACCTGATTTCTGCGGTGGGGGCCGCAGTCGGGGCAATCGGCTACGTCCTGCTTCACAACCAGGACGGGAAGGGCTCCAACTGGGTCTTCGGGATAATCACCGGAGTGGGAGTGCTGGTGGCGGTTGCCGGCTGGTGCCTGGCCCGCTACCAACCGGCCGAACGGGAATCCAGCCAGGAGGAGCGCAACCCGCGTGTTGTCCAGTACTTCGTCGTTGGGTTGGTGGCGATAGTTGGGGCCATCGTCATCGCCGCGGTCATGGACTCCAACAACGAAGGCCGCCTCGATTTCTTGACTGGCACTCCAGGACGCGTGTTTCTAGCCATCGGCATCGGCACCACCGGTGTGCTGGCGGTGTTGGCCGCGTTGGGCCGGGTCAGCGTGGGGTACCCGGCTATCGGTGCGGTGATCGCCCTCATCCCAGGAATCAGCTACATGATCACCGTGCAGGGCGCCCGAGCCATCCTCTTCGGCGGGCTGGCCATCGCCGGTGTGGTGGTGCTCAGCATTGCCGCCAGACGTCGCGGGCTGGCCGCGGTGTTCACACTGCTCACCGCAGTGGCCGTCGCAGGGCTGGCCTTCTTCATCCAGTCAGAAGCCGATTCCCGCAAGCTGCGGGTGGAATTGTTCACCGCCCTGCTGTTGATCGCACTCCTGCTAGCCGCATCAGCAATCACCCGGCTGATCGCCGCCCGGCGCACCACCGCCCCGCCGCCGCCGATGCACGGCCCACTCGCTCGGCAAATCGGGACAGCACTCGGCTTGGCCGCAGGACTCGTGTCATTGATCTTGGAATTGGCCGATGGCGACGGCATCCTCTACAGCATCATCATGGCTGTGGCCAAGGGAGGCATCGTTGCCTTCGCGGTCTTTGCTCTGGCCACCCTCTTCCGCACGCTTTTCACCTCCGACGAGAGCGTGGGCCGATCATTGGTCTTCGTCGGTCTCGGTTCAGTCATGCTGGGCATCGCAGCCAAGCTGATGTTCATCACCAACGAGGAATTGGCCGCCACCCAGGCCTCGACCCGCTTTGGCGTCGGAGTGATGCTGTTCCTGGCGTTCGCGGTGCTCGGTGCCTGGGTGCTGGCCCGCACCCAGTTCGGCAACTGGGTCTTCGCGGTGGGCGGCAACAAGGACGCCTCCCGCTCGGTGGGTGTGCCCGCGGCCCGCACCAAGACCACGCTGTTCATGCTGGTGTCGGCATCGGCCTGGATCACCGGCATGGTGATCGCCTTCCGGCTCAACTCAGTGCAGGCCAACGTGGGCGACGGCAACGAGTTCCGCTACATCATCGTGGCGGTGGTCGGCGGGTGCCTGCTCACCGGCGGCTACGGATCGGCCATCGGCGCGGCCATCGGCGCCGTGATCTGGGGCATGATCACCTCCGGTATCGGTTTCGCCACCTGGAACAGCGACTGGCGCTTCTTGGTGCTGGGCGCTCTGCTGCTGGTGGCGGTGCTGGTCAACAACTACGTGCGCTCGCAAGCGGAGAAGGTCCGATGACCCGTTCTTCGCAATCCGCTCCGACAGCCGAAACCCTCAAGGAGGCCTGCTGATGGCTGAATTCCTCGAACTCAACAACATCTCGAAGTTCTACGGGAACATCATCGCCCTCACCGGGGTCACCACCACGGTGAATCCCGGTGAGGTCACCTGCGTGCTCGGCGACAACGGAGCGGGCAAGTCCACCTTCATCAAGATCCTGGCCGGCGTACACCAGTACGACGAGGGCACGCTCTTGATGGAGGGCGAGGAGGTGCGATTCAACTCACCCCGCGAGGCGCTGGGCCGAGGCATCGCCACCGTGTACCAGGACTTGGCCATGGTGCCGCTCATGTCGGTGTGGCGAAACTTCTTCCTCGGGTCGGAGCCCAAAACCGGCATTTGGCCCTTCCGCCAGATTGACATCGAGGGCGCTAAGCGAATCGCCAAAGAGGAGATGGCCAAGATGGGTATCGACATCCGCGATGTCGAGCAGCCCGTAGGCACACTCTCCGGCGGTGAGCGGCAATCGGTGGCCATCGCCCGGGCCAGCTACTTCGGCGCTCGGGTGCTGATTCTCGACGAGCCCACCTCGGCGTTGGGCGTGAAGCAGTCAGGAGTAGTGCTGCGGCGCATCGTGGAGGCTCGAGACCAGGGATTGGCGGTGATATTCATTACCCACAATCCCAACCATGCCTACCCGGTAGGAGACCGCTTTGTGATCCTCAACCGGGGAGTGTCCATGGGGAATTGGGCCAAAGAAGAGCTGTCCCAGGCTGATCTGACCCAGCTCATGGCCGGCGGCGCCGAACTTGAAGCTCTCCAGCACGAGTTGGCTGGAGCTGATACGTAGTCGTCGCTCCTGACCACAACTAACATCTCTGCGTGACTGACGCACCGGGGACCGACATCGCCCGCGATTCGTCCGATCTCGAAGTGCTGACCATCGGACGGGTCAGCGTCGATCTGTATCCCCAGCAAAGCGGGGTGCCGCTGAGCAGGGTGGAGTCGTTTGCCAAGTCAGTCGGCGGCTCCCCCACCAACGTGGCCGTGGCCTGTGCCCGGCTGGGCCGGCGGGCCGCGGTGGTGACCCGGGTGGGCGACGACGGCTTCGGGGAGTACATCCGGAACGAACTGGCCGAGGTGTTCGGTGTGGAGAGCCGCTATGTGTCGACCGACCCCGAACTGCGCACCGCCCTGGCCTTCTGCGCCCTCGACCCTCCGACCGACCCGCCGCTGCTGTTCTACCGCGAGCCCCGGGGCCCGGAGATGAACCTGCTGCCCGGCGACATCCCCGACATCGCTGCCACGGTACCGGTGCTGTGGACAGCAGGATCCCGTTTCGCCCAGGAGCCGTCCCGCTCCACCGTGATGGAAGTGCTCCAGCGCCGGAACCGCCGTCCCCATACTGTGCTCGACTTGGACTACCGGCCCAGCTTCTGGTCCTCCTCCCAGGAAGCCGGCAAGCACATCGGGCAGGCCGTGGAGCTGGCCACTGTGGCGGTGGGCAACCGAACCGAGTGCGAGATCGCCGTGGGCACCGCTGACCCCCATGCCGCCGCCGACCGGCTGCTGGACCGGGGAGTGTCGCTGGCCATTGTGAAGCAGGGGGAAGCCGGGGTGTTGGTGGCCACCCCGGAGAGCAGGGCGGAGGTGCCGCCCATCCCGGTGGAGGTGGTGTGCGGATTGGGCGCTGGGGATGCTTTCGGGGGCTCGTTGGCCGACGGACTCTTGGCCGACCTCGACCCGGTGGCAATCGTCACCCGGGCCAACGCAGCCGGAGCTATTGTGGCCGGTCGCCTGGCATGTTCACACGCCATGCCAACCCCTTCCGAGATCGACGAGATGCTGGCCCACACCAGTGACCCCCGCTGAGGCGAGAGCATGACCGGATCCAACACCAAAATCCGCATCTGGATCGACCGAACACCCCCGCCCGGGGTCGAGATCCCCTCTGATGTGGAGCTGGTTGACGGCCCCGAGCACGCCGACGGCGTGGTGGTGGCCGCCGACCGGCCCTGGGATGACGATGCCTGTCGGCGGCTGCCCCAGCTCAAAGTTGTGGCCCGCTCGGGCATCGGCTACGACAACGTGGACGTTGCTGCCTGCGCCGCTCACGGCGTGGCGGCCTGCAACACCCCCGACGCCCCCACTGTCTCCACCGCCGAGCACGCGCTGGCCTTGATGCTGGCGGTAACCAAGCGCCTCAAGGGCTCCGAAGCACGCTTGGCTGCGGGTACCGCGGGCGGGCCGGGAAGGCTCACCGGCCCCGGCGCTCTAGAGCTGGACGGACGAACTTTGGGGCTGGTGGGGTGCGGGCGGATCGGCAGCCTTCTTGGGCGCTATGCCGAGGCGATGGGAATGACCGTGCTGGTTCACGACCCGTATTTGGATGCCGCGCCAATGGGCAGGCTGGTCGACCTCGACCAACTCTGGGCCGAGTCAGACGTGGTGTCGCTGCACGCCCCCGCCACCGCGGAGACCCGCCACGTCGTCAACACCGACTCTCTGGCTGCCATGCGCCCCGGCGTTGTCATCATCAACTGCGCCCGGGGGGCGTTGGTCGACCAGGAGGCCCTGTTGGCCGCCCTCGACTCCGGCCACGTAGCCGGGGCAGGCCTCGACGTGACCGAACCCGAGCCGCTGCCCCCCGACCACCCGCTACTGGGCCGCGACAACGTGTTCGTCACCCCCCATGTGGCTTCAACCACCACGGTGGGCATTGTCCGCCTCGTGGGGCAGGCGCTGGAACAGGCCCTCATTTGGCTGCGGGGCGGGACCCCTGAGCACTTGCTCGACCCCGCGGCCGCCCATCCCGCGGTGGACCGCAGAATCGCCCATGCCGACACCCCCGGCGCCTCATGACTTCTCGGCGAAGCCTTGGCATTGCAGTGGTGGGATTCGGCTGGATGGGGCAAGCCCACTCCCGCTCCTACCTGCGGCTGCCCACGCTGTTTGAAGACCGGCCCTACGACGTTGACCTGGTGATCTGCTCCGACAATATGGGAGCCCGACGAGGCATCGCCGAGAGCGACTTCGGATTCCGAGAGACCACCGACGACTGGCGGCCCGCCGTCGAGCACCCCGACGTCGATGCGGTGATCATCTGCGCTCCCAACATGCTGCACGAGCCCTTGGCCATTGCTGCGGCCACCGCCGGAAAGCACGTGTTCTGCGAGAAGCCGGTGGGGGGAACCCCGGGCCAGACCGCCCGGATCGAGCAAGCCTGCCGCCGGGCCGGGATCGTTACCGGGGTGGGCTACAACTACCGTTTCGCCCCGCTGGTGCTCTATGCCCAAGAGCTCATCTCTGCTGGCGAACTGGGCCAGATCACCAACTATCGGGGCCGGTTCTTCTCGATGTACGGGGCTGATCCCATGGGCCTGCTCTCCTGGCGCTTTCTCATCGACCAAGCCGGGCATGGCGCCACCACCGACATCTTGAGCCATGCGGTAGATCTGGCCCTGATGTTGAACGGCCCCATCATCCGGGTGGTGGGCATCGGTGAGACCTTCATCAAAGAGCGCCCGCTGCCGTCGGGGGCGGGGACCCACTACGACCGGGGCAGCCCCGGTGACCCCTCCGGCGAGGTCACCAACGAGGACTACTTCGGTGCGCTGGCCGTCTTCGCCAACGGCAGTCACGGGATGTTCGAGGCCAGCAGGGCCATCGTCGGCCCCCAAAGCCAAATGGCCTTCGACGTCTACGGCACCGAGGGGGCTTTGAGCTGGAACCACGAGACATTGAACAAACTCCAGCTTTTCCGGGCGTCCGACCCCCAGCAGGGCTACACCACCGTTCGGGCCAGCGACCGCCACCCCTTCCACGGCGCCTTCGTACCAGGCGACGCCAACTCCATTGGCTTCGAGGACATGGTGGCCATCCAAGACCACGAGTTCCTTGCCGCGGTGGCCGAGGGGCGGCCTCACAGTGCGGGCATGGAGCAGGCTCTGGCCTGCGTGAGCGTGCAAGCGGCCATGCTGAAGAGCTGGGAGACCGGCACCTGGGAAGATGTGGTATCGCTGAGGATCGATTGAAGGGAGGGCAGCCATGGAAACCATCCGCATGACAACCTCCGGGGCCGTGGTGCGCTATCTGGCGGCCCAGCGCATCGAGGTCGACGGCCAGGCCGTTCCCTTGTTCGCAGGAGTGTTCGCCATCTTCGGCCACGGCAACGTCACCTGTCTGGGCCATGAGCTGGAGCAGGCCGGCGAGGCGCTGCCCACCTGGCGAGGTCAGAACGAGCAGGGCATGGCCCTGGCCGCGGTGGCCTACGCCAAGGCCAACCGCCGCCGCCGCATCATGGCCGCAACCAGCTCCATCGGCCCCGGTGCCACCAACATGGTGACCGCGGCTGCGGTGGCCATGGCCAACCGGATGCCCTTGCTTCTGCTGGCCGGCGACACCTTCAACAGCCGCATCCCCGACCCCGTGCTCCAGCAGGTGGAGCACTTCGACAATCCGACTGTGACGGTAAACGACGCCTTCCGGCCGGTGGTCCGCTACTGGGACCGCATCACCGCGCCCGAGCAGCTAGTCCAGTCGCTGCCCAACGCCGTCAACACCATGCTCGACCCCGGCGACTGCGGTCCGGCCTTCATCAGCCTGCCCCAAGACATCCAGGGCGAGGCCTATGACTTCCCCGCCCGTTTCTTCGAGGAGGCCATCCACGAGATCCGCCGTCCCCGGCCCGACACCCGCGAGCTTCGCCGGGCCGCGGCCGCGCTGGTTGCCGCTGAGCGGCCTTTGATCGTGGCGGGCGGCGGAATCCACTGGTCGCTGGCCGAAGACGAGCTGCGTTCCTTCGCCGAGATCCACAACATCCCGGTGGTGGAGACGGTGGCCGGGCGCACCTCGCTGGTGGCCGACCACCGGCTGAATTGCGGCCCCATCGGCGTCACCGGGTGCACCTCGGCCAACGCCATGGCTGCCGAGGCCGACGTGGTGCTGGCGGTGGGCACCCGCCTGGGCGACTTCGTCACCGGATCGTGGACGGTGTTCGGCGGGGGCGACGACGTGCAGATCATCGGTCTGAACGCGGCCCGCTTCGACGCCACCAAACATCGCTCGCTGCCGCTGGTTGCCGACGCCCGTGAGGGGTTAACCGAGCTAGGGGCGGCCCTGGGCGATTTCCGGGCCCCCGAGGAGTGGTCAGACCGGGCCTCTTCGGAGACCTCGCAATACCACGCCTACATAGACAAGATCGCCGCCCCCGAGACGGTGACGTCGGCCAAACACTCCGACGGCGACGCCGAGGCCGACGCCGATCTGCCCACCTACGCCCAGGTCGTGGGAGTAGTGGACCGGGCCGCCGACGAATCCACCTACGTGCTGGCCGCGGCTGGAGGATTCCCGGGTGAGTTGGTGAACGGGTGGCGGGGCCAGGCCGTTCACTCCTTCGACTGCGAGTATGGCTATTCCTGCATGGGCTACGAGATCTCCGGCGGATGGGGGGCCAAGATGGCCCTGCCCGACCGCGAAGTGGTGGTGCTGGTGGGCGACGGCTCCTACCTGATGATGAACAGCGACCTGTACAGCACAGTGCTCGCCGGCCACAAGCTGATCGTCATCGTGTGCGACAACGGCGGATATGCAGTGATCAACCGCCTGCAACTCGCCCAGGGCGGCGTTCCGTTCAACAACCTCTTCGCCGACTCCCGCGTGCAGCAAGTAACTCCGGTCGACTTCGCGGCTCACGCCGCCTCTATGGGCTGTGGGGCCGAGACCGTCACCTCCATCGCCGAACTCGAGGCCGCCTTCGGCCGGGCCAGGGCCTCAGACCGCACCTACGTGATCGCGCTCAACACCCATGCCTACCGCTGGACCGAGGGCGGGTCGTTCTGGGAGGTGGGCGTGCCCGAAGTGAGCGCCAGCGCCGATGTGCGAGCGGCCCGAGCCGCTATGGACACCGGCAAAGCCGATCAACGGGTGGGATGGTGAACCGATGAGCCGGGTGGGCCGGGCGAAGAAGTGACTACCGAGCGGCGCGACTACCGGGTCGGCGGTCCCGAGGCTGACCGAGCCGCGACCGCTGGCCTGGTCGAAGCTGAGTGGTTCCGCCCGCCCATCAATCCTGAGCGCCTGAGCGAGCTGCAAGTCAGGGGCAACACCCGGGCCGCCATCGACACGATCGCATGGCTCGGGCTCTTGGCTGGGTTCGGCTATCTGGCGTTCCTCTCGCTGGGCACTTGGTGGGCCATCCCCGCCTTTGCCGCCTACGGCGCGCTCTACGGGGGCGCCGGCGACTCCCGCTGGCACGAGTGCGGCCACGGCACGGCCTTCAGAACCAAGTGGCTCAACGATGCGGTGTACTACCTGGCTTCGTTCATGCTGCTGCGCCAGCCCACCTTGTGGCGCTGGTCGCACGTCCGCCACCACACCGACACCATCGTGGTGGGACGCGACGCCGAGATCATCTTTCCCCGCCCCCCCTCCCCCACGGGAGTAGCACTGGTCTTCTTGCCGCTGGTGAACGTGCCCCGGCTGGTAGCCCGCGCCGCCAAGCACGCCATCGGGCACATCGACGACGAGGCCCGCTCCTTCATTCCTGCCGACGAGCTGGGCAAGCTGAAGTGGGAGTCTCGGGCCTATATCGCCATCCTGGCCGGGGTTACGGCCTGGTCGATTGCCATCTGGTCCATCGTGCCGTTGCTCTACGTGGGCCTGCCCACCGTTTATGGGGCCTGGCTGATGGTGTTCTTCGCCATCACCCAGCACGCCGGATTGCGAGAGGACGTACTCGACCACCGCCTCAACACCCGCACTGTGTATATGAATCCCGTCTTCCGGTTCTTGTACTCCAATATGAACTACCACGTGGAACACCACATATTCCCCACCGTGCCCTACTACTCCCTGCCCGCTTTGCACCAAGAGGTGAAGGACTACCTGGCTCCGGCATCGCCTAACACCTGGTCGGCCTATCGGCAGATCCTGTCCACCCTGCGCCGCCAGTGGCGCGACTCGGCTCACGAGGAGCCCCGCGGCGACCTGCCCGCGGCCTCCGACGGCGGTCGCTCCTTTGTCAACACCGGGCACACCGTGTGGGCCGGCGACCGCCACGACGGCCTTATCGACCTCGGGCCGGCCAACGCGCTCACCCCCGAATCGGCCCGGCAAGTGGAAGTGGGCGACGAGGCTTACGCCCTGTTCCGCCTGGGAGACGGCACTTTGGTGTGTACCGAGGGGCTGTGTACTCACGGCCAGGCATACCTGGCCGAGGGCGTGGTGCTCGACTGCCTGGTGGAGTGTCCCAAGCACAACGGCCGTTTCGATCTCCGCACCGGGGAGGCGGTTCGGTATCCGGCCACCGACCCCCTTACTTTGTACCCCGTGGAGATACGAAACGGCCGGGTGGTCTCATGCCTGCAAGCTGAATCCGAGGAGTCCGGAGTATGAGCCCGGTGCGCATCGGGGTGCTGGGCTGTGGCCGGATAGGGCGGATGCACGCCGAGCTGATCGCCAAGCAGGTGCCCAACGCCGTGGTGACGGCGGTCTACGACGTGGTGGCGGATGCCTCTGCGGCGCTGGCCGGCGAACTGAGGGTGCGCCAGGCCGCGGACCCGGCCGAGATTCTGGGAGCCGCCGACGTGGACGCGGTGGCCATCTGCTCCTCCACCCACACCCATATCGACCTGCTGGTGGCGGCGGCTGAGGCGGGCAAGGCCGTCTTCGTGGAGAAGCCGCTGGCCCTCAATTTGGCCGATGTGGATCGGGGCGTTGCCGCCGCCGAGGCTGCCGGCATCCCCGTGCAAGTGGGATTCAACCGGCGCTTTGATCCCAGCCACCGCTATGTGCGCGACCGAGTGGAGGCCGGAGAGGTGGGCGACGTCCACCTCGTTCGCATCTCCAGCCGCGATCCGGAGCCCCCGCCGCTGATGTATCTGGACGAGTCCGGCGGCATCTTCTGCGACATGACCATCCACGATTTCGACATGATCCGGTTCATCACCGGAAGCGAGGTTGCCGAGGTGTACGCCACCGGTGCCGTGCTGATCGACGAGGCCATCGGCGAGGTCGGCGACCTCGACACCGCGGTCATCGTCTGCACCCATGAGAACGGCGCCATCAGCACCATCGACAACAGTCGCCAAGCGGTCTACGGCTATGACCAGCGGGTAGAGGCGTTCGGCTCGGCCGGGATGACCGCCTCTGAGAACCCCCTGACCGCAACCGCGGTAACCCGCACCGCCGACGGCGCCCACGCACCCACGCTGCCCTACTTCTTCTTGGAGCGGTATATCCCCTCGTATCTGGCCGAGTGGGACGCGTTCGTGGAGATGATGGAGGGCGCTCCGTCGCCGGTCACCCTGGCCGACGGCCGGGCCCCGCTGGTAATCGGCCTAGCCGCGTGGAAGTCAGTCCGCGAGCACCGCCCGGTGCGGATCGACGAGATCGGCTGAGCGATGCGGGCCTACGTCACCGGGGGGACCGGCTTCATCGGCTCCAACATCGTCAAGGTGTTCACCCAGCGCCACGGGGCGACAGTCCACTGCCCGGTCCACTCCTTCGTCCCCGACAGTCCCCAGCGCTACACCACTGAACCGCTCGATCTGCTCGACCGCGAGGCCGCGCTGGCCAGCGTGGCCCACTTCGACCCCGACGTGATCGTCCACTCCATGATCCTCAACAACCTCGACGGCATTTACGCCCAGCGGGAGCTGGCCTGGCGTAGCTACGTCGACGCCACGCTCACCCTGGCCGAGGCGGCCAACCGGTCCGGAGCCAAGCTGATTGTGGTGTCTACCGACTGGGTGTTCGACGGCACCCAGGCCGGCGCCGATGAGCACACTCCCCCCAACCCGGTGAACTACTACGGCCTGCTCAAGGCCATCAGCGAGCAGGCCGCCCTGCTGCGGGCCGACCAGGCTGCGGTGGCCCGGGTGTCGGCGGTGAACGGTGTCCACTGGGCCCGGTCCGAGATGCCCCGAGGCCAAGACCCCGGCTTCGGCTACTTCGTGACCACCGTGCTCAACGCCGTGTCGCAGGGCGAGCCATTCGGGGTGTGGGAGAGCGACGACATCAACATGACGGCTACTTCGAGCCTGGCCAGCGAGTGCGCCGAGGCCATGTGGCTGATCGCCGCAAACCCCGACGCCGAAGGCATCTTCCACTGTTGCGGGGCCGAGCCAGTGGGCCGCATGGAGCTGGCCCGAACGGCCTGCGACGTGTTCGGCCACGATCCGTCGTTGCTGCGGTCGGTGCCGCCTGACCCGGAGATGATGGCATCGCTGGGCGGCGCCCGCATCCCTTACGACAGCTCCCTGGGCACGCCTCGCACCAGGGAGGTCTTGGGCTATGAGCCGTTGGGCACTCGGGCGCTGCTGGAGCGATTCAAACAAGAGATGGATGCCGGCGATCTGGTGCCGGCGGTCACCGAAACAAGCACAGCGAAAGGAGGCTGACCATGGCCTATACCCCCACCGCATCCGCATCAGGCCCCATCCGCCCCCAGCCGGGACCGGGGCGGATTCTCGACGTCACCCCGGAGTCAGCCGGTTGGGAAAACGTGGCCTTCTCGGTGGTGGAGCTCACCCCTTCTGATCCGTGGTCGGGGGTGGAGTCCGATCGGGAGACCGCCATCGTCCCCCTCTCCGGTGCTGGTCGGGTGCAAGCCGGAGGGGTCGACGCCGCCATCAGCCGCACATCGGTGTTCGAGGAGCTGGGGCGAATCGTGTACCTGCCGCCGGGTACGCCTTATGAGATCTCAACCGATGGCTCGCTGACGGCCGCGGTGGGCTCGGCCCCGGCTGAGGGCCGCTATCCGGCCAGGGTCTTCGACCCCTCTGAAATGCGAGTGGAGATCAGAGGCGGCGGCCAGGCCTACCGCCAAGTGGTCCACTCGCTGGCTCATCCGCTTCCCGCCGAGAAGCTCATCCTCTACGAAGTGTTCGTACCTCGGGGCACTTGGTCGGGGTGGCCACCTCACTGCCACGACGGCCGGGATGGCTCCCCCTATCTGGAGGAGGTGTACTACTTCCGTCTGGATCGTCCCGAGGGCTATTGCATGCACCGGAATTGGCGCTCCGAGGAGGGTTTCAACGATGCGGTAGTGGCCCACGACGGCGATGCGGTGCTCGTGCCCAAGGGCTACCACACGTCGGTGGCCTGTCCCAGCTCCAACATGTACTTCCTGAACTATCTCGCCGGCGAGCTGATCGGCGAAGAGCGACGCACGCCTCCCTGTTTCGCCGCAGAGCACACCTGGATCGAAACCGATTGGGGCGTCGGCGCGTGGACCCTGCCGGTGGCCGGCGCGGTACCCTCTAGCTGACATGCCTCAACTCATATGACAGTGGCCGACCTCGCCCGCAACGGGCGGTTCGCGGTGCTGGCCATCGACCACCGCGACTCGCTGCGGGCCGTCCTCGCACCAAACGATCCCGATTCGGTAACCAGCGAGGCCATCGTCGACCTCAAGCGCGACCTAGTGGCTGGTCTGGCCCACCAGGCCACCGGGGTGATGCTCGAGCCCGAGTACTCCATCCCCCACCTGCTAGATGGCACCCTGCCCCCCGGAGTGGGCTTCACCGCCGCACTGGAAGCTCAGGGATACATGGCCGACCCCGAAGCCTCGCCAGTCACCCTGCTGGAGGGCTGGTCGGTGCAAGCCGCTGCCGACTGCGGGGCGGCCGCGGCAAAGCTGCTCGTGTTGTATCGCCCCGACCGCCCCCACGCCATCGCCCAAGAGCAGGCCGCAACCGAAATCTTGGCCGAATGCCGGAGCGTGGGCATCCCACTGCTGGTGGAACCGCTGTTTTACGCCCTCGACGACCCAACGGTTCGCCCCCAGATCGTGCTCGACACCGTGGACCGCTTCGCCCCCATGGGATTCGACGTGCTGAAGCTGCCGTTCCCCGTCGATGCCCACCACGATGCCGACCGGACCCGGTGGGCCGCAGCCTGCGCAGAAATCTCCGCCCGCTGCGACATGCCCTGGACGCTGCTATCGGGCGGCGGCACCTTCGAGACCTACCACTCCCAACTAGAAGTCGCCATGGCCTCCGGCTGCGCCGGATTCACCGTCGGCCGAGCCCTGTGGGGCGAAGCCGCCATGGCCGCGCCCACCGACCGCCCCGCAGTGATTGACGACTTGATTGCTCCTCGACTCGCCGCGCTGCGGAATTTGGTGACCTAAGCGGCCACTGCGCCTCCGACTACCAGATCACCCTGGTAGAAGACCACTGCTTGGCCGGGGGCTACTCGGCGCTGGGGCTCTTCCCAGTTGACTCTGCCGGCTTGGTCCACCACGCCGACCGCGGGGGTGCCGTGGGCGCTCACTTGGATGCCTACCAGGCCCTCGACTGCTCCGTCGGCCCATTGGATGCTGACTACATCCTGGGTCGGGGCGTACAAATCCTCTCGTCGCCCCACGGTCACCCGTCCCGTAGGAATATCCACGTCGGTCACATAGCGCGGCTCGTCGGTGCCGCCGAGGTTGAGGCCTCGGCGCTGGCCGATGGTCACCGCCTGCACGGCCTCGACTGTGCCCAATTCCGTGCCGTCCGCGTCCACCACGGTGGCGGGCGACTGGCCCAAGCGGCGGGATAGGAAGCCCTGCCGTCCCCCGGCTCGATTGGCGATGAAACACACGTCCTGGCTGTCGGGCTTGGCCGAGTTCCGCAGGCCCAACTCGGCAGCCCGCTCCCGAACCTCGGCCTTGGTCAGGTCCCCGATGGGCAAGAGCAGCCGGGCCATCTGCTCCTGGCCCAGCATGTAGAGCACATAAGACTGGTCTTTGGCCTCATCCACCCCCCGACGCACTCGGAACCCAGTGCCCGCAGCCTCGAGCCGGGCGTGGTGGCCGGTGGCCACCACATCGAAGCCCAATGCCTCGGCCCGCACCATCAGCTTGTCGAACTTGATGTGGCGGTTGCACTCGATACAGGGGTTGGGGGTCAATCCGGCGGCGTGGTCCTCCACATAGGGAGATACCACCCGCTGGTCGAAGGCATCGCCGAAGTTGAACACGTGGTGCTGCAACCCCAGAAGGTCGGCCACCCGGCGGGCATCCTCCACATCCGACACCGAGCAGCATCCGGTGTCTGACTCGCCGCCCCACAACTTGAGAGTGACGCCCACCACCTCGTGGCCCTGCTCGGCCAGCATGGCGGCCGCCACCGAGGAGTCCACGCCCCCCGACATGGCTGCCAGAACTCGCATCTCTCTGCCCGTCCCCCTAGCCCTTGCCGTAGGCCCGCAGCCGGGCCACCGCATCGGGGATCACCGCCAACGCCTGATCGATATCGGCGTCCGCAGTCTCATAGCCCAGCGAGAGCCGCAGCGATCCCCCGGCCAGCATTCGGTCGTAGCCCATAGCAGCCAGCACATGGGACGGGTCCTGCGCCCCGCTTGAGCACGATGATGCCGCCGACGCGTAAATCCCGGCGTCTTCCAGCAGGAACAGCAGCGCTTCCGACTCGATGCCCTCGAAGCACAGGTGGGCCGACCCGGCCACCTTGCCCGACCGCTCTCCGGTCTCCACCGTGTCGGGCACCGCAGTCAGGATCCCATCCGCCAGCCGGTCCCGCAACCCAGCCAGGCGCTCCACCTGCTCAGCCCGGCTCTTCAGCACAACCTCGGCGGCCGCGGCCATGCCCGCGATTCCCGCGGCGTTGTGGGTGCCCGAGCGCAGCCCCCGTTCCTGGCCACCCCCCAACATCAGCGGCAACAGCTCTACTCCCTCGCGCACCACCAGCGCGCCCACCCCCTTGGGACCGCCGAATTTGTGGGCACTGACCGAGATCAGATCGGCGTCCTCCGCCAGCGAAGCCACGTCCAACCAGGGGAAGGCCTGCACCGCATCGGTGTGGAGTGCGGCATTGGAGGCCGACGAGCGGACCACATCGGCCACCTGCCCCAAGGGCTGGACCATGCCAGTCTCGTTGTTGGCCAGCATCACCGACACCACGGTCACGCTGTCGTCGAGGGCCGCGGCCAGCGCATCGAGGTCAACGACCCCGGCGGCATCTACCGCCACCACCCGGCCGGCCAAGTGCTCCACCGGCTCCAGCACGGCATGGTGCTCGATGGCCGAGCACACCGTCACCCCGCCCACCTGCATATGCCGTCCGACTACTGCCATGTTGTCGCCCTCGGTGCCCCCGCCGGTGAACACGATCTCCCCGGGCTTTGAGCCCAGAGCCTCGGCCATCACATCCCGGGCATCGTCGATGCCGCGGCGGGTGTCCCGAGCCATCCGGTGCGCCCCGGTCGGGTTGGCATACAGCTCCCGATGCAGGGGTGCCATAGCCTCCACTGCCTCGGGACACAGCGGAGTGGATGCCGCGTTGTCGAGGTAGGCAATCCTCTCGGGGGCCATTGCCGATCCTCCTGCTTCCCTCTATACCTTGGGGAACACCAGATCGTCGCGCTTGGAGCGCTTGAGCTCGGCGAACGACGGCCACTCGGCCAGGGTCACCACCGCATCCCATAGGCGCACGGCCTCTTCTGGGGGCGGAATCTGGCTCACCACCGGACCGAAGAACGACGTCGTGTCGCCGTTGTGGTGGAAGGAGATGATCGGGGTGCCCACGTCCCGCCCGGTGCGGCTCAACGCCTCCATGGTGGACTCCCGCAGGGCTCCATCCAGCGAGTCGTCCTCGGCTCGGTCGGCAAGCTCGCAAGGTAGGCCAGCGCGCTCCAAGGCGGCCTTCAAATGCTGGTCGGAGGCCACCTCGCCTATCGTCGAGCGGATATCCGCATCGGGATTCCAGATGGTGGATCCGTAGGCGGTGTAAAGCTCGCCCGCCGCCGCCGCACCGTGCTCATTGCGAACCGCCTGGGCCACCCGCAGCATTCGGCGGCCCTTGTGATGCAGTTCCTGATAGCCCTCGGGGAAGTCCTCGTAGTCGCTGTCTTCGTTGAGGATCGACAGGCAGATCAGCCGCCAGTCAACCTCGTAGTCGCGCTGGCGGGCAACATCGGTCACCCATCGAGAAGTAAGCCACGCGAACGGGCAAATCGGATCCCAAAAGAACTCGATGTCGGCATCGGGCATCCTCCAATCCTACGGCCCTCCAGCAAGGCCCACGAGTCGCTTTAGACTCAGGTTGTGGCCAGGATCAGAGTTTCCACCACCATCGAGGCACCTCTAAACGCGGTGTGGGAGTACGTGCGCCGCATCGACTCACACACCGAGTGGATGGCCGACGCCGAGTCGATCTCCTTTCAAGGAACCCAGACCGAGGGAGTGGGCACTGCCTTCGAGTGCCGCACCAAGATCGGCCCCCTGCGTCTCACTGATGCCATGGTGATCACCGAATGGGTGGACGGGGCTTCCATCGGCGTGCGCCACACTGGACTGGTCACCGGAGAAGGGCGCTTCACCCTCGCCCCCGCCGGCACCGACCGCACCGAGTTCTGCTGGACCGAGGAGCTGAACTTTCCCTGGTGGATGGGGGGCCTGCTGGGTGACATCATCGGCGCCCGTATCCTCGAATGGGTGTGGCGCCGCAACCTGAAAACGCTGCGGGCCCAGTTCGCCTAGTTCGCTAGCCGACAATAAGTACCACGGTGGAGCGGCTGGCTGCCCATAGGGCGCCGACAAAGGAAGCCCCCGCCACCACTACCGCGGCAAGCACCGGAATCACGGTCGTGTGCTGCTGTCGGCGAATGGCATAGGCGGCGGCGGCACCCACGAGGAAGCCGCCAATGAGACCGCCGATGTGGCCGCCCAGCGAAACGGACCGCACGGTGAAGCTGATCACCAGATTTATGGCGAGAATCGGCCCTATCGGAGTCTGGAACAACCCCACCCCTTGGGCCAGCGACAGGGCGGCGTAGGCGCCCAACAAGCCGAAGATGGCCCCCGAAGCCCCCGCAATCAGCGAATTCGGCGTCTCGATCAGCGATCCGAACGACCCGCTCACCAGCGAGGCGAAATAGACCGCCATGAACTGGGCCTTTCCCAGCGACCGCTCCAAGGCCAGCCCCAGGACATAGAGCGAGAACATGTTCACCGCCAGATGGAAGAAGCCATGGTGCAAGAACCCGCCGGTGAACACCCGCCACCACTCGTTCAAGTATTCGATGTTCCCGCCCAGAGTGGCAGCACGGTAAACCAGACCGTCTCCATCGCCCCCGCCACCGAGGAGATCGTCCCCCATCGCGATGCCGACGATGAACACCGCCGCGTTGGCGGCAATCAGCCCATAGCTGACGTACCAGTTATCGGTTCGCTGAGGGACCATGAAGCGAGGTTCGACGGTCGCTACAAGCCCACCGGTGAGCCGTCGCTCAGCAGGTTCTGGCCCACGTTCACCACCTCGGTGACCCCATCCACCCGGTCTTTGAGGATCCGCTCCACCCCGGCCTTCAGCGTCACGGTAGAGGCTGGGCAGCTCACACATGCGCCCACTAGCTCCACACTGACCACTCCGGTTTCCTCATCCACTCCCCGCAAGAAGATGTCCCCGTCATCGGCCTGCACCGCAGGGCGGATGGCCTCGATCACCTGGGCGACAGCCTCCTGCATACCCGCCATTCTCTCAGCAAGCGGCCCGTTCGCCAACCCTCGCCACGACCAAATGGTCCAGCCTCTGACAGAATCGACGTCCCGTTCCCCGAAAATGCCGGTGGCCTGACAGAATCGACGTTGTGGAACTGCTGGCCCACCAGGGAGGCTGGGACGAGATTCTCTTGGTGGCCGCGCCGTTGGCTCTGCTGGCCGGCCTGCTGTTCCTGGCTAATCGCCGGGCCTCTCGTGGCAGACGTCAGCGCCGAGAGCGCTGAGCTTGCCGGCGAAGTCCTCGTAGCCCCGGTCGATGTGATGGGGGTCGGACACCACGGTGACACCGTCTGCGGCCAGTCCAGCCACCACCAGCGCCGCCCCCGCCCGGATGTCGGACGCCCGAACCGGCGCCCCGCTGAGCCGGTCCACACCCCGGATCACCGCGTGGTGGCCCTCGGTGCGGATGTCGGCGCCCATCCGCACCAGCTCGTCCACATAGCGAAACCGGCCTGAGAACAGGTTCTCGGTGACGATCCCCACCCCTTCGGCCACCGACAACATGGCCACCAGCAGCGGCTTGCAGTCGGTGGGCAAGCCGGGATAGGGCAGCGTGGACACATCGGCGGAACGGAGGCGACCGCTGCACATGGCCCAAACACCATCGGGGTCAGACGAGGTCCGTACCCCCATCTCGCCCAGCTTGCGGCACAGTATCGCCATGTGGTCGAGGCGGGCGCCCACCAGGGTGATCTCGCCGGTGGCCACACCGAGAGCAGCCATGAATGTGGCCGCCTCGATCCGGTCGCTCACC
The DNA here is from genome assembly GCA_022827725.1 of Acidimicrobiia bacterium. Classification (GTDB taxonomy): domain Bacteria; phylum Actinomycetota; class Acidimicrobiia; order Acidimicrobiales; family Bin134; genus Poriferisocius. The sequence goes on along the minus strand of JAJEIJ010000038.1, from coordinate 75,882 downwards.
ACCGTGTACTCCACCGGGCGGAGCTCCTCCACCCCCTCCACCGTGATGGTGGACGTGCCCGCCCCGATTACATGGCCGCCCATGTGGTTCAGGAATCCGGCCAGATCGGCAATCTCCGGTTCCCGGGCGGCGTTGTCGATGACCGTGGTTCCCTTGGCCCGGACGGCAGCCATCATCACATTCTCGGTGGCTCCCACGCTGGGATACTCCAGCAGCACTGAGTTGCCCACCAGATTGTCGGCAGCGGCGTAGACGTCCCCGCCGGAAATCTCGAACCGACAGCCGATTGCCTCCAGTCCGGCAATGTGCATGTCGATGGGCCGAGGGCCGAAATCGTCTCCTCCGGGCAAGGCCACCCGGGCATGCCCGATCCCGGCCAGCAGGGGTCCCAAAACCGCCGTGGAAGCTCGTAGCTGCTCGGTCAGCGCATAGGGCGCCTCGGGGATTATGGCCTCGGGGCGTTCAATGGTGAGGGCGTCGCCCACTCGGCCAACAGAGACCCCCATGGCCCGCAGCACGTCGGCCATCACCGCCACATCGTGGATGTCGGGCACATTGCGGATCACAAACGTGCCCTCCGTGAGCAGGCAGGCGGCCATTAGCTTCAGCACCGAGTTCTTGGCCCCGCCGATGGCCACTGTGCCCTCCAGGGGACCATTGGCCCGCACCTCAATGCGGTCCTGCCGATCGAAGTCCTCCTGATGGCCTCGCTCCACCCGACAAGTATGGTCCCCACGCCGTCGCCAGCACAGTCATGGTGAGGTCGCGGGGCGGAGCCTCAATAAAAGTAAGCTGCCCTCAGCCCATGCCCCGAGTGATCTCTCGTCGCGTTCTGAGCACCGATGCCGCTGATGGCGTGCTGAACGGCCCCAGCGGCCTGCTGTCCCCTCGAACCGACATCGTCTTGGAACGCGCTGAGGGCGACGCCGTCTTTTCCGCCGCCGAGGGACCGGTCTCGCAATACCAACGCACGGTCACCGTCGAGCCGGTGGGCTCTGATCAGGTAGAGATCACCGAGCAGTTCGACTATCGCCTGGCCATCCCGGTTTGGTGGGTGCTCTTCACCATTCCCTTCAGCCGTGCCCTCCGCCAAGGACGGGAGTGGCCCTGGTGGCACCCCCCAGACCGGTTTACCGCCCGACAGGCCCGGATCGTGGCGTTGCTGGCCACCCTGGCCGTGATCGCCGGATTCTTGGGCACCCTGCTCGGCCAAACCATCACCTTCGCCCGAGAGGAGTTCGGAGAGAGCAAGTCGGCTGCGGGCGTCGCCCTGTCGCTGATCCGGCTCAGCATCCTGATCACGGTGGCAGTGGCCGCGTTCGCCGACCGGAAGGGCCGGCGGCGCACCCTGCTCTACGCGGCGGGAGGTGCCATCTTGGCCTCAGCGGCGACATCGCTGGTGGCCAACCTGCCCACCCTGACCGTGGTCCAGGCAATTTCTCGAGGACTGTCCCACGCCATGGCGCTGCTCATCTTTGTGTTCGCACTCGAAGAAGCCCCCGCCGGCTCACGGGCCTTTGTGGCCTCCATGCTGGGATTGGCCGCCGGGCTGGGCTCGGGAATTGCCGTCGGGTCGGTGCCCCTGGCCGACCTGGGGGACACTGCGTGGCGACTCAGTTTCCTCCTCGCGCTGGCTGGACTGCCCCTGGTGTTGTTCGCGGCCCGCCGGTTGCCCGAATCCCAGCGGTTCGAAGCTGCCCGTCGACAGCCCCGAACCCGACCACCCCAGCAGTACCGCTTCCGACTGGTGCTTTTGGCTGTGACCTCGTTTGCCGTGCTGCTGTTCGCCGCACCGGCCTCTCAGATGCAAAACGACTTCCTGCGTGACGAACGGGGCTTCAGTGCCACCAAGATCACGGTGTTCACCCTGCTCACCGCCTGGACGGCGGGACCGGGCATGCTCATCGCGGGCAAGCTGGCCGACCTTCGGGGCCGACGGGTCCTCGCCTCCATCGGTGTGAGCGGCGGCGCACTGTTCGCCTTCTGGCACTTCACCCTGGCCGGATGGCCCATGTGGGTTCTGATCGCAATTGGAACGCTCATGACCGCCACTACTGTGCCGACGCTGGGGGTGTACCGGGCCGAGATGTTCGGCACGATTCGCCGGTCGGAGTCCAACGGATTCCTCGGCGTAGCCGGTGTCGCCGGCAGTGCCGCCGGCCTCTCAGCCGCCGGGTTCATGGCCGACGCCTGGGGCTACGGCACCGCGTTCGCCGTCCTCATAGCCGGCCCAATCCTCGTCGCCGTCCTTGTACTCCTCTGCTACCCCGAAACAACGCGCCGCTCCCTGGAAGAACTAAACCCCGAGGATTCCTAGAGCGCCTCCAACCAGATGGCCACAGCGTCGGTGATAATCGCGTCAGACTTCCTCGGATCGTGGCTCTCACCTTCTAGCCACACGACAGTCACCGGGCCGTTGATGGCGGGCAAATGCTGATCGAACTCCTCGGGACTGCCAAAGGGATCGCGGTCACCCGAGATGAACAGGCAAGGCACGTCAATTTCCGGAAAATGCCCAGTCCGCAGACTCTCCGGCTTCTTCGGCGGGTGCAGCGGATAGCTCAGCAGCACTAAGCCCGCGGCGGGCATCCCGTCGGCCACGGCCATGGAGCACATCCTCCCGCCCATCGACCGGCCCCCCAGCACCAGGCGCCCCGGTTCGGTTCCCAGACGTGTGGCGATGGCCGGAACCTCCTCATCGAGGAAGGCCAGCAGCTTGGGGGCTCGATCGGGAGGCCGGCGACCCTGATTCCGGTAGGGGAAGTTGACCCGTTCCACCGGCAAGGGGGCCAGCCCCTCGGCAATGGCCACCAATGTGTGCTGATCGCGATCCCCGCCCGCGCCGTGAAAGAGCGCCAACCCGTCCACCGCTGGTCCAGCCATCACATATACCGGCGCAGCAATTCCCGCAGGGTCACCGCCGGTCCAGCCATCACATATACCGGCGCAGCAGTTCCCGCAGGGCGCCTGCGGCCTGCTCGGCCGCGGCATCGCCTTCAACCGGGTCGGGTCCGGCCACCAAGGCCTCTCGCAGACTGTCGGCAGCATCCAGCATTGCCCGCCAGAAATCAGGCTCGTACCCCCACGGCAGGCTGAGCTGCACCACCTGTTCGTGAGCCAATGCGAAGTCCTCCACCGCCTTGGAATCGGACGTGTTGCGGCGCAGCCGGTCGGCGGAGAAGAACAACGCCTCCAGCACCTGATAGGGCTCCACCCCGGGCAAGCCCGGTCCGAACTGGCGTTCGGAAACGGCGCTGGAGAGTCGGTCGAACAGTGCGTCCACCGCCTCCTCGTCGGCTTCGGCCACCTCCAGGTTGCCGGCGTAGTCCACTTCGTGGGCGATGCCCTCCGACAACAGCTCGCTCAGCACGTTGGCCTTGTGGGCATCGTCGAAGTCTCTCAACTCGTACACCACCGCAGGAAGGCTCTTGTCGAGCTTCGGGAGCTGCTCTCGCAGCACCGCCTCCACGGCCTGGTCCACCGCCTCCTCGTCGCGCTCACACATAATCAACGTCGGTCCCAGCCAGGCGTGCTCCAACTCCTGGGTTCGCAGCGCTGCCTCCAAGCGACTGCGGGCGTCGTAGGACCATTCGTGAAACTCGTAGGCAAGCTGCTCGTCGTCTGGCCCACCCACCTCTTCGGGCTGCTGGGGCTGGGTGGGAAACGTGGCCACGCCACACTCAGCGCACTCTGACACGTCGTCGTCGTAGGGGGCGCCGCATTGAAAGCACCAAACCATGCCGAACATGGTCTCAGATAACGGGGCAGCGGTCGCATCGCAGCACTACGGTTGGGCAACGTGAACGCATCGCCCGAGACCCCCGACCGCAACCTGGCGATGGAGTTGGTCCGAGTGACCGAAGTTGCCGCTCTGGCCGCTTCCCGATGGATGGGTCGGGGCGACAAGGAGGGGGCCGACGGCGCCGCGGTGGAGGCCATGCGGGTGCTGCTGCGGACCGTGCCGATGGACGGGATCGTGGTGATCGGCGAGGGCGAGAAGGACGAAGCCCCCATGCTCTTCAACGGGGAGCTGATCGGCGACGGCACGCCTCCCGAATGCGACATCGCGGTCGACCCCATCGACGGCACCACCCTGACCTCGCTGGGCCGGGGGAACGCCCTGTCGGTGATCGCGGTGTCCGACCGGGGCACCATGTTCAACCCCGGACCCTGCGTCTACATGGAGAAGATCGCCTACGGTCCCGAATGCGTGGGCTATGGCATCTCGATGGACAACTCCCCTACTCGCAACATCGAGCTGGTGGCCGAGGCCAAGAGCGAGCCGGTGCGGGATGTGACCGCGGTGATCTTGGACCGCGACCGCCACTCGGAGCTGATCGCCGAGGTGCGCGACGCCGGCGCCCGCATTCGCCTAATCCCCGACGGCGACGTGGCCGGGGCCATCTCCACCGCCTGGCCCGACTCGGGGGCCGACATACTGTTCGGCATCGGAGGCACTCCCGAGGGCGTCATCTCTGCGGCCGCCCTCAAGTGCATGGGCGGTGAACAACTGGGCCGGCTCTGGCCCCGCAACGACAGGGAGCGCAAGGGGGCGGAGAAGCTGGGTCGGGATGTGACTCAGGTGCTCACCGCCGACGACTTGGTTCAAGGCGACAACTGCTTCTTCGCCGCCACCGGGATTACCGACGGCGACCTGCTCAGGGGCGTCCACTACTACAAGAACCACGCCAGCACTCAGTCGCTGGTCATGCGGTCGAAGTCGGGCACCGTGCGGCTGGTTACTGCCGACCACCAACTGGACAAGCTGAACAGCTTCTCCGCCATCGAGTTCGGCTAGCACCCTGCCCCTGAAAGCGGCAGGACGTGTTCGGCTAGCCGCTTACTGATCGGTTCGGTACAGGTAGCGGAGATCCCAGTAGCCGTACAGCGTCGGCGTGGTGTTGCCGAACACGTTGCGGACCGCCCCCAACCGCTCGCCCTGCGTGGTGTAGATGAGCGGCACGTTCTCGGCGACGATCGCCTGCGCATCCCAGTAGTGCTGTACCCGCTGCTCGTGATCGAGCTCTTTGCTGCCGGCGATGTACAGCTCGTCTATCTCCGCCTCCCAATCCGTGGCGGGCTCGGGCTGATTCGGATGCCAAAGGTGCAGACCTTCGCCGCTGTGCCACACGGTCATGCCGCCGAAGGGGTCGGGACTGCCGGTCAGCCCCACCACCATGGCCTGCCAGTCGTAGGTGGCGGTGAGCTGGGCCACCATGTCGCCGAAGTCCACGATGCGGAGATCAACGTCGAGGCCGACCGCCGTCATCCCCTCGTGAATGATGCCGGTGATCTCGGAGCGAACGCTGTTCCCCTCGTTGGTGACCATCGTGAACGAGACGGGGTTGCCCTTATCGTCCTCGCGGATACCGTCGCCGTCGGTGTCTACCCAACCCATCTCGCCGAGGATCTCGTTGGCCCGGTCGAGGTCGTAGGCGTACTGGCGCACTTCGGGATTGTGGAAGTCGCCGGCCGCCGGGCTCACCGACGACCACTGCGGATAGCCCAAGCCGTGCTGGACTCCGTCGATCATGCCTGTTTTGTTTATGGTGTGGGCAACGGCCTGTCGGAATGCCGTGTTCTGGAACCAATGCAGTTGCACCGGATCGACATACGGCTCGCCCGCGTCGTTCGACCCGGGGTTCTGATTGAACGCCAAGAAATTGGTGCCGAACCCGGGGCCGCGGCGATGCAGGGTGAAGTTCTCCACATCGGCCACGGGATCGAGCACGGCGAACTCCTCGCCCAGCACGCCGTGAAAATCGGTGGTGCCGGCGCGGAACAATTCCAGTTCGTCTTCGAGCTCTTCCACGATCAACTGCACCACCCGATCGAGATACGGCAGGCGCCCTCCGGCATCGTCAGTGAGCCAGTAGTCGGGGTTCCGCTCGAAGACGAAACGCTCGCCGGGGGTGTACTCCCCGATGGTGAACGGGCCGGTGCCGATGATCTCGGCAGGATCAGTGTCGATGTCCCAAAACTCGGCAAAAGCACCTGCCTCGATTGGACCCTCCAGGATGTGTTTGGGGTAGATGGCGGTGCCCAACGAGCGCAGGAACGGCGCGAACGGCTGCGGGAGGACGAACTCCACGGTGTGGTCGTCCAGCGCTGCCACCGTCATCTGCGACTGCTCCCACTGTCCGGTCTCGTCATTCAGGAACCGGAACTCGAAAGAAGCCCGGCTCGCCGCTTGGAAATCGTCGTTGTAGATAACGCGGTTGAACGTAAACTCCACGTCGTGGGCGGTGAATGGGGTGCCGTCGTGCCACTGCACGTCGTCGCGCAGATGGAACACCCAGCGAAGCCCGTCGTCGGAGCGCTCCCACGACTGGGCCAGCAGAGGCTCGACCTCATCGTTCAGCCACGAGGTTTCGGTGAGGCCCTCGAACAGGTACCCGAGCACGTTCGACGATCCGGCATCCCTGGACAGAGCGAGGTTGAACGTGAGGGGCTCGGAGATCGTCGCCACCGTGAGCGTGCCGCCGTGTTCGCCGATCTCATAGGAGAACCCCTCGGCATTACGGCGCAATTCCTCCACGATGGCCATAGACGGAACAAGTCCCCCGAACTGAGCCGCCGCCGCCATGCGCCGGCGGAGCTGCTCCAGAGCCGACTGCCCCGCCGGCTCGATTGCCTCGCTGTCGTCGGGCGGGGCAGGCTCGGCGGTCGGAACGGGCGGTGTAGCCGTCGGCTCGGCAGTCGGCGCGGGGGTTGGCTCGGGGTGAGCAACCGTAGGTTCGGCGGTCGGTTCGGCGGCATCTGGCTCTTCGGAATCCGTGTCCGGCGCGACAGTCGCCTCGGGTGTCGACGCGGCAGGGGCAGGATCGTCATCCGAACAAGCGAACGTGATGGCTAAAACGAGCACGAGTACAAAGCCGAGCCACCGTTTGGGGTTCGTTTCAGGAGTCCTTGCGAACATACGAAGGCAACTTAGCTGCGGCGGGAGAACCAACCGATGGTCGCCCGTCGCAAATGCCGAGGCGCTTTGCTGGACAAGACGGCAAGCATCCGGTTCTGCCAGCTGCTTATCACCTCGGGCCGGGACTTTGCCGCCGCGGACAACGCCACTGAGGCCACGGAATCGGCATCTTGCCATCCGACCGACGGCCACCTATCCAAATCCCAGCGACCCCGCTGGTGAAACTCCGTGTGGGTCAACCCGGGCAACACGGTTGTGACCGTTACCCCAGTACCTTTGTGCTCTTCGTATAAGCCTTCGCCAAAGCTGGTGATAAACGCCTTGGTGGCCGAGTACACCGCAGTCATCGGCATGCCCTGAAGCGAGGCCATGGACGACACCAGGATGACCTGGCCCCGGTCCCGAGCGGTCATCGGTCCTAACGCGGCATGGGTCAGCCGCACCAGCGCCACCACGTTCACATCGATGGTCTCCGACACCTCAGCGAGATCTTGAGCGTGAAACAGCCCCTCATATCCCAAACCGGCGTTGTTCACCAGCAAGTCAATGGGCGCCTCCTCGGCCACCACCCGTTTCTCCACCGCGGCCAATCCCTCCGGGTCGCACAGGTCGGCCTCCATCACCTCCACGTCCAATTGCCCCCCGCCGGCCCGCAACTCAGCAGCCAGTTCCTCTAGTCGGTCGCCGCTACGGGCCACTAACACCAAATCAACCCCCGCAGCGGCCAACTGCACCGCCATCGCCCGACCGATCCCCGTCGACGCCCCAGTGACCAACGCCCGCTCCCACCGAGGCTCCCGCGACCTTCCCAACTTGTTTCCGAGCATCCTCATCTCACCCAAACCTGTATCACTCCCCCGCCAAGCTAGCGAGTGGTCAGCTGACGATGGCGGAGTCGCTAAGTAGGGCGACGGTGTCGTGGGAGACTTCTACGAAGCCGCGCTCCACGGCGATGGTGGTCTTGGCACCGTCGGTGGTGTACACCCGCACGTCGCTGGGCACCAGGACGGCTAAGAAGGGCACGTGGCCGGGCTGGAACGCGATCTCTCCGTCGGTGGTGCGGGCCACCACCATCTCGGCTTCGCCGGTGTAGACGATCTCCTCGGGGGAGACGAGCTCGACAGTGAGGGCCACGGTCAGGCTGCCTGGGCCTCGAGTTCGGCGGCTTTGCGGTGGGCGTCCTCGGCGCCGCCGACCATGAAGAAGGCCTGCTCCGGCAGGTCGTCGAGGTCGCCGTTGACCAGCGCCTCGAAGGAGTCCACCGTCTCGTTGACCGGGGTGAACACGCCGGGCAGACCGGTGAACACCTCGGCCACGAACATGGGCTGGGACAAGAACCGCTGCACCTTGCGGGCCCGGGACACGATCACCTTGTCCTCCTCCGACAGCTCGTCGAGGCCCAAGATGGCGATGATGTCCTGAAGCTCCTTGTAACGCTGGAGGATCTCCTGCACCCGGCGGGCCACGCCGTAATGGCGGTCCCCCACCACCTCGGGGGTGAGGATGGTCGAGGTGGAGGCCAGCGGGTCCACCGCCGGGTAGATGCCCAGCGCGGCGATGTCGCGGCTCAACTCGGTGGTGCCGTCGAAGTGGGTGAACGAGGTGAACGGCGCCGGGTCGGTGTAGTCGTCGGCCGGCACGTACACGGCCTGCAACGAGGTGATGGAGCGGCCTCGGGTGGAGGTGATGCGCTCCTGGAGCTCGCCCATCTCGTCGGCCAGTGTGGGCTGGTAGCCCACCGCCGAGGGCATCCGGCCCAACAAGGTGGATACCTCGGAGCCGGCCTGTACGAAACGGAAGATGTTGTCGATGAACAACAGCACGTCCTGGTTCTGCACGTCGCGGAAGTACTCGGCCATGGTCACCCCGGCCAGGCCCACCCGCAGCCGCACGCCGGGAGGCTCGTCCATCTGGCCGAACACCAGGGCGGCCTTGTCCAAAACGCCCGACTCCTCCATCTCCAAGAACAGGTCGGTGCCCTCACGAGTGCGCTCGCCCACACCGGCGAACACCGACACGCCGCCGTGCTGGGTGGCCACCCGGTTGATCATCTCGGTGATCAGCACCGTCTTGCCCACTCCAGCGCCGCCGAACAGGCCGATCTTGCCGCCCTCCTTGTAGGGGGTGAGCAGGTCGATGACCTTGATGCCGGTCTCGAACATGCGGGTTGACGGCTCTAGGGAGTCGAACGAAGGGGCCGGCCGGTGGATCTCCCACTCCTCGCCCACGTCCAGGGTGCTGCGGTCGGTGTCGAGGCAATCCCCCACCACGTTCCACACATGGCCCAGGGTCACATCGCCCACCGGGACGGTCATGCCCTGGCCGGTGTTGCGCACCACCGTGCCCCGGGTGAGGCCGTCAGTGGGCTTCAGGGCGATGGCCCGCACCCGGCCCTCGCCGATCTGCTGGGCCACCTCGGCCTTCACGGTTACCGTCTCCCCGTCGACATTCACGTCGAACTCGAGAGCGGTGTTGATCTCCGGGAGGGCGTCCGGGGGGAACTCGGCGTCGATGACCGGGCCGGCGATTCCGACTACCCGGCCGTCTTTTAGGTTCTCCGACATCTGTGCTTCTCCTCCTACTGGTTGGCGGTGGTGAGGAGATCGGCGATATCGCCTTCGTCGTCCTCTTCCTTTAGGGCTTCGGCACCGCCGACGATCTCCATGATCTCGGTGGTGATGGCGTCTTGGCGGGCCCGGTTCATGGCCCGGGTGAGCTTGGTGATCAGCTCCTCGGCGTTGTCGGTGGCCGCCTTCATGGCTCGCTGGCGGTTGGCGTGCTCAGAAGCGGCCGCGTCCAGCAGCGCCGAGAACAGCCGCGACTCCACATAACGGGGCAAAAGCGACTCCAGCACTCCCTCGGGAGAGGGCTCGAACTCGAAGGCGGCCCGCAGCTCGCCGGTTCCGGCGGCGGCGATCACGTCGATGCTCTCCAGCGGCAGGAAGCGCCGCACGGCCACCCTTTGGGTGCCGATGGTGAAGAACTCCATGTAGGCCAAGATCACCTCGTCGATGTGGCCCGACTCGAACCGGTCGGCCACGATCTCGGCCACTTGGCGGGCGTCGTCATAGGTGGGAGTGTCGCTCATGCCGGTGAAGGCCTCGTCGATCCGGTAGTTGCGGAACCGGAAGTAGTCCTGGCCCTTCTTGCCGATGAGCATGAGCGAGTAGTCCCGCCCCTTGGTCTGGGCGTCCATCAGCTCCCGCTCGGCGGCCTTGATCACCGAGCTGTTGTACGGCCCGGCCAACCCACGGTCAGATGTGATGACCACGAATCCCACCCGGCGCACCGGATCTCGCCGCTCCAGCAGCGGATGCGAGGCCTCGGCCCCGCCCGCGGCCACGTCTTCGATGACGCTGGTGAGCTTTGTGGAGTAGGGCCGGGCGGCGTGGGCCCGCTGTTGGGCCTTTACCACCCGGGTGGCGGCGATCAGCTCCATGGCCCGGGTGATCTTCTTGGTGGACTGCACCGACGAGATCCGCCGGCGAAGCGCCCTCTCCTGTCCGCCGGGCATTACCCAACCCCCGGGCCGCGTCTCGCCACCAGGCGATCAGCAGGCTGGTGCTCACCCGGCATGGATTCAGTCTTCCTCGGGCCGCTGGATGTCGGTCTCGGGAAGCGTGTGGTCGGCGTCCACCACACCGGATGCTGCCTCGGCCTGTGCCTCGGCATCGGGCTCGTCGCCCTCGGGCTCGGCCGACGACTCGAACTGGGCGGCAAAGGCCGAAACCGCGGCCTCCAAGGCCTCTTCGTCCACCGCTCCGGTGTCCACTACCGCCGACATCAGGTCGGCATTGCGGGCCCGGACCCACTCAAGCAGCTCAGACTCGAAGCGGGCCACGTCTTCAACGGGGATGTTGTCTAAGTAGCCCCGGGTGCCGGCATACAGCGACACCACCTGCTCTTCCACCGGCATGGGCGTCTGGATGCCCTGCTTGAGCAACTCGGTGAGGCGGTAACCCCGGTCGAGCTGGGCCTGCGACACGGCGTCCAGATCAGAGCCGAAAGCGGCAAAGGCCTCAAGCTCGCGGAACTGCTGGAGGTCGGCTTTGAGCGTGCCCACCGCGGTCTTCATGGCCTTGATCTGGGCAGCCGATCCCACTCGGGACACCGAGATACCCACGTCTACTGCGGGCCGCACTCCCGATTTGAACAGGTCGTCCTGCAAGAAGATCTGGCCGTCGGTGATGGAGATCACGTTGGTGGGGATGTAGGCCGACACGTCACCGGCTTTGGTCTCGATGATGGGCAGCGCGGTCAGCGACCCCGCCCCCCGCTCGTCGCTCAGCTTGGCCGCCCGCTCCAGCAGCCGGCTGTGCAGGTAGAACACGTCTCCGGGGTAGGCCTCCCGTCCCGGCGGACGGCGCAGCAACAGCGCCATCTGGCGGTAGGCCTCGGCCTGCTTCGACAGGTCGTCGTACACCGCCAGCGCGTGTCCGCCGTTGTCCATCCAGTGCTGGCCCATGGCGCAGCCGGCGTAGGGGGCCAGGTACTTGAACGGGGCCGGATCGGAGGCGGGGGCCACCACCACCACCGTGTACTCCATGGCGCCCCGCTCGGCCAGAGTGGCCACCGCCTGGGCCACAGTGGAGGCCTTCTGGCCAATGGCCACGTATACGCACTTCACCCCTTGACCCTTCTGGTTCAAGATGGTGTCCATGGCCACCGTGGTCTTGCCCGTCTTGCGGTCGCCGATGATCAGCTCCCTCTGGCCCCGGCCGATGGGGATGAGCGAGTCGATGGCCTTGATGCCGGTCTGAATGGGCTCATGCACCGGCTTGCGGCCGGTGATGCCGGGCGCCTGCACCTCCATGCGGCGGGTGTCAGCGCCGACGATGGGTCCCTTGCCGTCCACCGGCTCGCCGAGGGCGTTCACCACCCGGCCCAAAAGGGCATCGCCCACTGGAACCGACAAGATGTCGCCGGTGGAGCGGACCGCCTGGCCCTCTTCGATCTCGTCCACCTCGCCGAGCACCACGGCGCCGATGGAGTCCTCGTCCAAGTTCAGGGCCAAGCCGATGGTCCCGTTCTCAAACTCAAGCATCTCGTTCACCGCCGCGCCGGGCAGCCCGGAGATGCGGGCGATACCGTCGCCCACTTCGGTGATCCGCCCCACCTGGGCCAATTCGACCTCAGGTTGGAACCCCTCAAGGTTGCGGCGGATGGCTTCGGCGATGGAACCGGTGTCGATGGTCAGTTCTGCCATTGCTCTCCTCGGTAAGAAATGTTCATCAAACTCGTGTGCACGGGATTAGAAGGTGTCCCGCAACTGGCTCAGGCGGTGGCGGACTGATCCGTCGATCACCTCGTCGCCGATGGTGGCCACCACGCCGCCCATGATGCTGGGGTCGACAACCACCTTGATGTCCACCTGATGGCCGGTGGCCGCGCTCAGCGCAGCCGACAGCCGCTCTGCCTGGTCGCCCGTCAGCGCCACCGCAGTACGCACCTCGGCCACTGAGCGGCCTCGGTCGCGAGCATTGATCTCCACCGCCTCCCGGGCAATGCCGATCAGATCCGACGACCGCCCCGCGGCCACGATCATGGACACCACCGCAGTAGTGGTTTCCAACGCCTGACCGCCCAGAAGGTCTTCCACGATTTGCTGGCGGCGGGCAGCAGGGACCTGCCGATCGGACAGCGTCATCCGCAGCTCGTCGGAGCCCTCCAGCGCCCGAGCGACGCGGAAAAGCTCGTCAGAAACCGCGTCGAGGTTGCCCTCGGCCCGGGCCACGGCGGCCACGGCGTCGGCGTAGCTGACAGATCGCTCAGCCATTGGCTCAGTCCTGACCTGCGCCCACGCTGGCGATGTAGTCGTCGACCAGCTGGCGTTGCATCTCGGGATCTTCCAGGCTGCGGCCCAGCACCGCCTCGGCAGCGCCGAGGGCGATGTCGGACACCTCCGACTGCAAGTCGGCGATGGCCTGGCGCTTGGACGCCTCCACGTCGGCCGCGGCCCGCTCCCGCATCTCGGCGATGTCGGCCTCGGCCCGAGCCTGAAGGTCGGCTCGAACCGCACCAGCCTGCTCCCGGGCCTCGTCCACGATGCGGGCTGCCTCGGCCTTGGCGTCGGCCAGTTCGGCCTCGTAGTTGGCCTTGACCTCGGCGGCCTCGGCCCGCTGGCGGTCGGCGTCGTCGATAGCGTCTTGGATCCGCTGGGTGCGCTGCTCCATAAGGTTCGTCACCGGCGGGAACAGCTTCCAGTACATCAGGGCCAATAGGATCACAAATGCCAATCCGCCCCAGATGATCTCTTTAACCTCCGGGATGATCGGGTTGGGCGCCTCAAGGCAGCCTTCGAGGTCGTCTCCAAATGCCTCTTTGAGATCTTCGGCGTGCTCGTCGCCAGCCGCGGCCAGCGTCTTCAAGTTCTTGGCTGCGGTAAAGCCCTCTCCCTCAATGCCTTCGAACTCGGCCGCGGCAACCTCATCGAGAACGCAGGACCCCACCGTCTCCGCGGCGCTGGCCACTGACGTGCTGAAAACGACCGCGACCACCACAACGGCAGCCGCGGCCCAAAGCCGCCGCATCATGCGAACGCAAGAAGGACGAAGACGACGAATCCGATGAGAGCCAGCGCTTCGGTAAAGGCGATGCCCAAGAACATCGTGGTTCGGGCCACACCGGCCGACTCAGGCTGACGGGCCATGGCGGTGATGGCGTTCCCCACCACGATGCCGATACCGACGCCGGGTCCGATGGCGGCGAGGCCATAGCCAAGTCCGGCGCCGATGGCCTTCATGCCAGCTTCACCGTCACCGATCAACTCGGCAAGGATGGCAGATATCAGTGCAAGCAAGGTTTTCTCCTAATGCTCAGGGTGTAGGGACCCGCCGATGTACACGGCGGTGAGAATGGTGAAGATGAAGGCCTGAAGGGCCGAGACGAAGATCTCGAACGCGGTGAGCAGAATCAGCATGGCAAACGGAAGCACTGCGGGAACGTAGAGGGTTCCCCACAGGGCGGCCGACAGCACCGCGAAGGTCACGAGCAGCAGGTGGCCGGCCACCATATTGGCCCAGAGCCGGATGGCCAACGACAGAGGTCGGATCAAAATGATCTGGAGCAGTTCGATGGGCACCACTAGGACATAGAGGAACGTGGGTACGCCGGGTGGGAACAGCGCGCTCTTGAAATACTGAAAGAAGCCTTGGGCCCGAATCCCAACCACGTGGTAGACGGCCCACACCACCAGAGCAAGCAGGAGGGGGATTGCCATGCGAGAGTTGGCCGGGAACTGTATGAACGGTACGACCTCGAAGATGTTGCTAAAGAGCACGAAGAAGAAGATCGTGGTCAAGAAGGGCATGAACCGGCGGCCGTCGGGGCCGATGGTCTGCATGACGATGTTGTTCTCCACGAACTCGACACTCGCCTCGACAACCGTCTGCGTCCCGGTGGGCACCAGCGCGCGGCGCCGGCCCGCAGCCCAGAACAGCCCGGCGGTCAGTAACAGCGCGGCGATATAGATCAACCCGGTCTTGTTGAGGGCCACCGGTGTGTCGGTGAACAAGAAGTCCGGCCAATTGAAGAGTTGCGAGACCGGCGGAAAGTCCAGGGCAAACACGTTCACTGAGTGGCTCCTTGTGGCTTCAAGCCGGGGTAAGCGAGGGACATGGAGACATACCGGGTCTCCCAAACGAGCAGAACAATATGGGCCGCGACCAAGGTGATGACAAACGGCAGCGCCTCAAACCAGCCTGCATTCCTCACCAAGAAGTAGGCCCCGGTGAGAATGCCCAGGCGAATGAAGTAGCCGCCCATCACCCCGGCCATCAGCATGGTGGGGGAAATCCGCATCGACCAGGTGATGAGTGAGGCAGCCAGCCAGAAGTTGAACAGGATCAAGCCAAGGGCGAAGCTGCTCGACCACAGACCGTCGAAGCCCCATACCCCGGCGCACACCCCCACCAGCACCGGACCCCCGATCAACCCTCGGCGGATGATGTCGTGTGCTACCGCCCGCTCCGGCGCCTCTTCGCCCGTTTCCGACACTCGCTCAGCCATCAGCGGCCTCAGTCTCAGAATCAACCCGCCGGCTAGGCAAGTTCCGGTCGAGGGCCTCCATGCGATCGCTATAGGTCCTTACGGCCTTCCATCCGGCGTAGACCGCGGTCAAGAGACACAACACCAGCGTGAATATCGGCTGGGTGTCGAGGGCACGATCGATGAGCCAGCCGAAGAAGGCGAAAACCGCTGGTGTGGCCACAAGCTCAAAAGCGATGGAGAGGGCGTCTCCCGCGCTCTGGCGGTCGTGTAGCTGGCGATTCTGCGTCATTGCAGTTGGCACGAATTGGGCCCCTATGGCAAGCGGATTGGCCTCGCCGAAATGGTTTCGCGAACCAGGCTACAGGGCCAAATCATCAAGCTGGCTGCGCAGAGAGAGGTTCAAGGGGTACGGCGGCGCAGAATGGGGTGGAAGACGGTGTAGAGCATCAACACCAGCACCGCGGCGGCCGGCGCCATGATCACCTCCCCTTCCCCGGAGTAGGTGGGATACAGCACCAGGGTGGACATCAGGGCGGTGAACAGCCACAGGATCAGCACGCTGCGGCGGTGGCCGTGGCCCAGGCTCATCAGCCGGTGGTGCAGATGCTCTTTGTCGGGGGTGGTGATGCTGGTGCGGGCCCGAGTCCGCCGCAGCACCGCCCACAGCACGTCTACCACCGGCACCGCCAGGATGATCAAGGGGATGAGCATGGGAGCGAACAAGAAATAGGTCTGCCCCGCGAACGGCTCGCTGCTGCGCCCTCCCACCGACACCGTGGAGGCGGCCAGCAGCGTGCCCAGGAATAGCGCGCCGCCGTCGCCCATGAAGATGCGGGCCCGATGGAAATTCTGGGGCAGGAAACCCACCGCCACCCCGCTGGCAATGATGGCCACCAGCGGACCGATGTTGTTGGCCAACAGCACCTCTTCATCGGTGAGCTTGATGGAGTACACGAAGAACGTGAGACCGGCGATGCCCACAATGCCCGCGGCCAAACCGTCCAAGCCGTCGATCAAGTTGATGGCATTGACGATGGCCACCAACCACAGCACCGTGACCACGAAAGCCAGGTCTTGCGACAGGATCAGCGCGTCGAGCACCGGCAGCCGCAGGTTCAGCACCGTCACCCCGGCGAACGACAGGATGCTGCCGGCCAGCACCATGGAGGCCACCTTGGCCGGGGCTGACATCTCCCTAACGTCGTCGTAGGTGCCGAACACGATCATCACCAGCGCGGCGATCACGATTCCCACCGGCTCCGACGCGGTGGCGAACACCACGTCGAAATCGCTCAGCAGCCAGGCGGTGCCCATTGCCGCCAGAAATCCGATGAACATGGCCACGCCGCCAAGCACTGCGGTGGACTGCTCGTGGACCCGCCGGGGATCGGGCTCCACCATGAGGCCCCAGCGCTCGCTGATCCGGCGCATCACCGGAGTGATCGCCATTGTCACCCCGGCGGCCACCGCGAAGACCGTCAGATAGCTGTCGACACCGGGGGGCATGACACCGGTTGGCTAACCGGCCAGTGAATAGGGGGTGAACCGCCCGCAGAGGTCGGCAACCTCCGCTCGGACGTCGGCCACCGCATCCTCGTCGTCGCGCCGGCGCAGCGTTTGGCCGATCATGCCGGCGATGAGGCCCATCTCTGCCGGACCCATGCCCTGGGTGGTGGTGGCCGGAGTACCGATTCGCACCCCGCTGGTCACGAATGGAGAGCGGGGGTCGTCGGGCACGGTGTTCTTGTTGAGGGTGATCCCAGCCCGGTCGAGCACTTCTTGGGCCACCTTCCCCGTGAGGTCTTCGTCGAAAGTCCGCAGATCCACCAGAAGCAGATGGTTGTCGCTGCCCCCCGACACCAGGCGGAATCCCTCCTCGGCCAGCCCCTTGACCAGCACTCCGCTGTTCTCCACGATACGAGCGGCATAGTCGGCGAACTCGGGAGTGGCAGCCTCGCCGAAGGCCACCGCCTTGGCCGCGATCACGTGCTCCAGCGGACCACCCTGGAGACCGGGGAACAGGGCCTTGTCGATGGCCGGGGCCAGATCCTGGGTACACAGGATGGCCCCGCCTCGGGGTCCGCGCAGCGTCTTGTGGGTGGTAAAGGTGACGATGTCGGAATGGGGCACCGGGTTGGGATGGACGCCGCCGGCGATCAGCCCGGCAATGTGGGCCGCGTCGAACATGAACAGGGCGCCCACTTCGTCGGCGATGGTGCGGAACGGCGCCGGGTCGATGATGCGGGGATAGGCGGTGGCGCCGGCCACGATGAGCTTGGGCCGGTGCTCGAGGGCGAGGTCCCGGATCTGGTCGTAGTCGATGCGCTCATCGCTGGGGGTCACGCCGTAGGCCACGAACCGGTAGGTGCGCCCGCTGATGTTCACCGGCGAGCCGTGAGTGAGGTGACCGCCGTGGTCCAGGCTCATGCCCAGCACGGTGTCGCCCGCTTCCAGCACGGCCAGGTAGGCGGCCACGTTGGCGTTGGCCCCCGAGTGGGGCTACACGTTGGCGTGGTCGGCCCCGAACAAGGCCGTAGCCCGCTCCCGGGCGATGGATTCCACCTCGTCGATCACCATGTTTCCGCCGTAGTAGCGCCGACCGGGATACCCCTCGCTGTACTTGTTGGTGAGCACCGATCCAGTAGCCGAAAGAACCGCGGGCGAAGCGAAGTTCTCCGAGGCGATGAGCTGCACGGTGGTGTTCTGGCGCTCAACCTCTCGGTTGATCATGTCGAAAACCGGGTCGTTGCCGTTAGTGGGCCACATCACTCGACTACCCCTTCTTTGGCAACAGGGCATCTATTTTGGCCACCCGAGGCACATGGCGGCCCTCTTCAAAAGATGCCCCCAGGAACGTGTCCAAGGCCTCACGGGCTGCCTCCGGGCCGATGAGCCGCTCGCCCAAACAGATCACGTTGGCGTCGTTGTGCTCCCGGGTCAGCCGGGCTGAGGTCACGTCGTGTACCGTGGCCGCCCGCACTCCCGGCACCTTGTTGGCCGCCATGGCGATCCCGATACCGGTGCCGCACACGCACAGGCCCAGCTCTGCCTCGCCAGCGGCCACCTTGCGGGCCACCGCCTCCCCGAAATCGGGATAGTCCACCCGGTCGGGGCCATGGGTTCCGCAATCGACAACGTCATGGCCCAAATCCCGCAAGTGGGCCACCAGCTCGTCTTTCAACTGCACTCCGGCGTGGTCGGCCCCGGCGGCGATTCGCGCCATACGCGTCAATCTATCCAGCCTGCCGCCTGCTTGATGACTCATTACTGCGATCTTCCACCAACATCTCTACTTCCACGGCCCCCTGGCGGAGGATCGACAGCCCGTCTTCGGTCACCTCCACCACGGTTGACGCAGGGGCCTCGAGTGAACCGCCCTCGACAACCAACTGCACGGAGGGAAAGGCGGCCGCGGCCTCCGCCGCGGTGTGGGGAGTGGGCTGGCCGCTCAAGTTGGCGCTGGTGGTGGCGATGGGTCCGACTTCGGCAGCCAGGGCTTGGACCAGCGGATGGTCGGGACAGCGCACGCCGAAGCCGTCTTGGACGATGGTGAGCGCCCCCGGCCAGCACTGCTCCATGAGTCGCCGAGTGGCGGGCAGCGGGTCGAACATCTGTTCGGCGTCGGCCGGGCGGGCCACCAAGAAGGCCACCGCCTTGTCGGCGGGACGCTGTTTGAGCTCGAAGAGCAGATCCACGTTCTCGGGCAGGGCGGCCAGCCCGTACACCGTGTCGGTGGGGATGATCACTGCCCGCCCCGCCTTCAACTCAGCGGCGGCCATCTCCAACAGCTCGCGTGGGCCGCCCATGCTCATCGCCTTCGACATTGCAGCACCCGGTCTCGCCCGGCCAGGTCGGGATGAACCGCCTCGACCACCAGACCGCCGGCCTGGGCAATGGCCGCGGCAGCGTCCATCTGCTGGGGCGACAACTCCAGCAGGACTGTTCCCCCGGGGCTCAACCAGCGGGGGGCTTCGGTCAGGATCCTGCGGGCGGCGTCCAATCCGTCGGGACCCCCCCGCAGGGCCAACTCCGGCTCCCAGTCGGCCACCTCGGTAGGCAGCGCCTCGTCATCGCACACGTACGGCGGGTTGCTCACCACCACGTCCACCGTCTCGACCAGCGACTGGGGCAGGGCCTCGAACCACGAGCCCTGATAGGCCGACACCCGCACTGCGGCCCGGCCCAACCCGGCCAAGTTGGCCCGAGCCACGCCCAACGCCTCAGCCGACACGTCGGTGAGAACCACTTGGGCCGTCTCGCACTCCATCGCCATCGCCAGTCCCACCGCACCGCTGCCGGTGCCCAGATCCACGGCTAGGACGCCGAGCGGATCGCGGCGGGCGAGTTCATCGATAGCCAGCCCGGCCAATGTCTCGGTCTCCGGACGGGGAATGAGCACCGCAGGGCTCACCATCAGATCCAAGCCCCGAAACCCCCAGCGGCCCAGTACATACTGCAACGGCTCCCCCGCCAGACGGCGGGCCAGCATCGAGTCGAGATAGGCCATCTGACGCTGGGTTGGCACCCTGGTCAGAGCCCCGAAGTACTCGCCGCCCTCGTATCCCGACGCCTGCTCCACCAAGCGGCGGGCCTGCCCCTTCGCATCTGATACCCCGGCATTCTCCAGCCGCTGGGCGGCGTCTTTGGCCACATCGGCCCAGACGACGCGCGGGGCCGTCAACTTCACGACCCGACCAAGTTTTCCTGGCGCTCAGCTTCGGCTAGGGCGTCTACCACCTCGTCCAAGTCGCCGGCCAGAATGCGGTCGAGCTTGTAGAGGGTCAAGCCGATGCGGTGATCGGAAACCCGGTTCTCCTTGAAGTTGTAGGTGCGGATCTTCTCCGACCGGCCCCCGCCGCCCACCTGCCCCCGGCGCTGCTCGGAAAGTTCGTCTTGGCGGCGCTGCTGTTCGGCCTGGAGTAAGCGGGCCCTCAGCACGGCCATTGCCTTGTTGCGGTTCTGAAGCTGGCTCTTCTCGTCCTGCATTGACACCACGAGCCCGGTGGGCTTGTGGGTGATGCGAACGGCTGAGTCGGTGGTGTTCACCGACTGGCCGCCTGGCCCCGACGACCGGTAGACGTCGACCTGGAGGTCCTTCTCCTCGATGTGGACCTCCACCTCCTCGGCCTCGGGCAGCACCGACACGGTGGCCGATGAGGTGTGCACCCGGCCCTGCGACTCGGTGACCGGCACCCGCTGCACCCGGTGGGGGCCGCCCTCGTACTTCATCTTGCGCCACACGTCGTCGCCCCGCAGCATGAACACAACGTCGGTATAGCCCCCCATGTCGGAGCCCTGGGCGTTCATCATCTCCAGCTTCCAGCGCTGCTGGCCGGCGAAAGCCGAATACATGTCGAACAGATCGCGGGCGAACAAGTTGGCCTCCTCGCCCCCCTCGGCGCCCTTGATCTCCACGATCACGTTCTTGCCGTCGTTGGGATCTTTCGGTGCCATCAGATCGGCCAGTTCGGCCTCCAGCCCGTCGGCCGCAGCGGTCGCTGCTTCGATCTCTGCTTCCAGCAAGCCCCGATCCGCGGCGTCGGCCTCGGCCAGCATCTCGGTGGCGATCTCTATGTCCTCCCGATAACCCCGCAGCTCCCGGATGCGGACGGCCTTGACCTCCAGCTCCTTATAGCGCCGGGCCGTGGCGGCGTAGGCGTCCCGGTCAGCCAGCAACTCCGGATCGGCCAGCCGCTCTTCGAGCGCGACGAACTCCGCCTCGATCTCCTCATAGGCAGGGTTCGGCTCCATGCCCTCAACCTACCGTCGGGATGGGTTGGCGGCGGGGATGGATTGGCGAGGTGGCGCCGGTCGGGTCTACTTGGACGAGCGCTTGCGCTGGCCGTAGCGGCGCTCGAAGCGCTCCACCCGTCCAGCGGTGTCCACGATGGTCATCTGGCCGGTGAAGAACGGGTGGCTGGCGCTGGAGATCCCCACTTTGGCCAAGGGATACTCGTTGCCGTCTTCCCACTCCACGGTCTCGGTGGTCTCAATGGTGGACCTGGTGAGGAAAGACGTGCCCGCGGAAGTGTCTTGGAACACCACCAAGCGGTACTCGGGATGGATATCGGGCTTCATGTTGCTCCTAGCCTCACACCCCAGCGGGGCCCTTTGCCACTTCCTCCAGGAATGCGGCGTTGTTGGGGAAGGTCCGCAGACGATCCATCAGCAGCTCCAGTCCGGCCGCCCCGCCCCCGTTGCCGTCGCTGGAGAGGCCGTTGAGCACCCGGCGCAGCTTCCACACCTGCTGGAGCTGGCGGCGCTCGAACAGCAGTTCCTCGTGGCGAGTAGAGGAGGCGTCAACGTTGATGGACGGGTAGATCCGCCGCTCGGCGATATGCCGGTCCAAACGAAGCTCCATGTTTCCGGTGCCCTTGAACTCCTCGAAGATCACCTCGTCCATGCGGGATCCGGTTTCCACTAGGGCGGTGGCCAGGATGGTGAGCGAGCCGCCCTCCTCCACATTGCGGGCCGCGCCGAAGAACTTCTTGGGCGGATACAGGGCACCGGTGTCGATACCGCCCGACATGATGCGCCCGGTGGCCGGCGCGGCCAGGTTGTAGGCCCTCGACAGGCGGGTGATGCCGTCGAGGATGATCACCACATCCTCGCCCCGCTCCACCATTCGCTTGGCCCGCTCGATGGTCATCTCGGCCACGTGGGTGTGCTCGTCGGCCGGCCGGTCGAAGGTGGACGCCGCCACCTCGCCCCGCATGAGCCAGCGCCGCATGTCGGTGACTTCTTCCGGCCGCTCGTCCACCAGCAGCACCAGCAGGTGCACTTCGGGATTGTTCAGCTCGATGGAGCGGGCGATCTCCTTCATGATCGTGGTCTTGCCCGCCTTGGGGGGCGACACGATCAGGCCGCGCTGGCCCTTGCCGATGGGCGACAGGAGATCGATGATGCGGCAGGTCATGTTGGCCGGATCATCGTCTCGCTCCAGTCGGAGCTTCTCATCGGGGAACAGCGGGGTGAGGTCCTCGAACTTGGGGCGCTGTTTGACCGATTCGGGGGGAAGCGTGTTGACGGTGTCGATATGCAGGAGAGCCGGGTTCTTCTCGTTGCGGGTGGCCGGGCGGCAACCGCCGGTGATGAAGTCGCCCTTGCGGAGGCCGAACTGGCGGACCTGCTTCACCGATACGTAGGCATCTTCCTTACTGGGCTGGAAGCCCTTGATCCGCAAGAAGCCGTAGCCGTCGTCCCTCAGGTCGAGATACCCGGAGATGGCAATGGGGTCGCCCTCCCACGGCTCCTCGGGCCGTTCACGGTCGTTGCGGCCCCGTCGCCGGCGCCGGCGATTGCCGATCTCGGGCTGGTCGTCCTGGCGGGAGCGATCCTGGCGATCCCCGTCTCGACGATCACTGTCTCGACGATCACTGGCCTGGCGGGAGCGATCCTGGCGATCCCGATCTTGGCGGGCCTCTGCTTCTTCGCTTTGCTGGGCCTCGGCCGTCTCAGCCTCGGGAGCGGCCTCTTCGCTCTGCTCCTCTTCTACTTTGGATTCCTCGGCTGAATCCGCCTGGGCGGGTGCGGCCCCGTTCCCGGCAGGATCAGCTGCGGCCTGACCGTCGCCGTCGGCACCGATTCCGGCAAGCTCGAGGATCATGTCCACGATGTCGGCTTTGCGGGCCTTGGCGTCGGGGCGCCCGCCCATGGCTCTTGCGATGATCTGAAGCTGCGCCCGGTCTTTTCGCTGAAGTTTCGACCGAGACAGCTCAGTGGTCTCTACGCTCACATTTCTCCCTTGAGGTGCCACGACTGGAGGGCACTTGTTTCTCCCTTGAAGCGCTACAACTGTGGGAGCGCTTCGTGTTGTTCGACACGCCATCCGCGAGTGCGGACGACATGAATTAAGCAGCCATAAACCACCGGGACGCTGACAAAAAGGAATGTCGAAATCGACCGAGTGGTCAGAAGGCTTCCCGCAGGACTGCTAGCCAAACCGCAGTCCCAACTCCCGGCAGAATACCGCAATGCACCCCTACTGGCAACATTCCGGCCTTTTTTGGCTGCTACGAAAGCAGTTTCGACATGAGTTGGTGGCCGGGAACCACTTCGGCGGAGGCCGCGCCCCGTTCGGTGTAGACACCGCCGGGGCCGTCTTGCTCGGAGTCCACCAAGAGGTAGGGAACCGGGTCGTCTATATGGCTGCGCGTGGTCAGCGGCGTGGCGTGGTCGGGCAGTAGCAGCAGCCGCCAGGGGGCCATGCGGTCGAGGCCATCCACCAGTCCGGCCAGGATGCGCTGATCCCAGTTCTCCAGGCATCTGACCTTTTCCACCACGTTGCCCTCGTGCCCAGCCTCGTCGCTGGCCTCCACATGTATCGCGTACAGGTCGGCACCGTCCGCCAATCCGGCCAGAGCCGCGTCCCGCTTGCCCTCGTAATTGGTGTCGTACCAGGCAGTGGCTCCGGGCACATCGGCCACCGTCATGCCCGTCAGCGCTCCTATCCCCCGCACCAAATCGACTGCACTGACCATCCCGGCCTCCACGCCGTGCATCTCCCGGAATGAGGGCATATCCGGCTGGAAGCCCTGACCCCAGAGCCAGATCCGGTTGGCCTTCAACCCGAATCGGGGCACCACCGACCGGGATGCCTCCTCCAACGCGGCCAGCTTGGGACCGGCCGGACCCTGGGGGCCGACCACCGGCTGATCGGAGAGCTCATGGGGCGGGGTACACACCGCGTCGGCCCATTCGGCCGGAGCGATCATGGTGTGGCGGTACTGCACCCCGGCGTGGAAGCTGACCTCACCCCCCAGCTCCGCGTCCAGCGCCGCGATGACCTCGGCAGCCCGGTCAGAGTCGGGGTGGCCGCCGGAGAAGTCGGCCATGATGCCGTCGTCGGTCACCGTGACCAGGTTGCAGCGGTAGGCCACCTGATCGGCTGAGAGAGTGAGCCCCAGTGCAGCGGCCTCAATGGGCGAGCGTCCCGTGTGATAGTGAGCGGGGTCGTAACCGAAGATGGACATGTTTCCCACGTCGCTGCCCGGCGGCATTCCCGGGGGGATGACCTGGGCCAAACCCACCTGTCCGCGGGCAGCCAGAGCATCGAGTACCGGGGTGTTGGCCGCCTCCAATGGCGTGGCCCCATCCAGTTCGGGCACTGGCAAATCAGAACACCCATCGGGTATGCACACCACGTACTTCACGAAAGACGACCCTCTTGCTCTGACCGACAGCTCCACAGGCCAGCTGAACACACCACGTACTTCACGATGCCCGATTCTGCCAGATCACCTTGAGCCTGCTGCTATCCGGAGCCCTGACCCGAGCATCGGGCAACGTGGGCTTTAACCGCGGCCAGGTCGTTGGGCAGACGCTGGCATCGCTCAGGCCGGTTGGCCAGCTCGGCCAGTGCCGGCGGCAATGGCGGGCGGATCCCGATGGCCGCCTCCACCGCGTCACCGAACTTGGCCGGGTGAGCGGTGGCCAGCACCACCATGGGCCCATCGGAGTCTTGTTTGGAGCGTTGGGCGGCGGCCAGGCCCACCGCCGTATGGGGGTCGATGATCATGCCGGTGTCCCGGTAGAGCTCGGCGATGGTGGAGGTGGTCTCGTCTTCGTCCACTCGGACTCCCGACCAGCTCCGGTTCAGCTCGGAAGAGATGCGGGCGTCGATGCGCATTTCGCCGGAGGCCCGGAAGTCTTCCAGCATCTCAGCAGTGCGGATGCCGTCACGGTCTTGGAGCTCGAATAGCAGCCGCTCAAGGTTGGACGACACCTGGATGTCCATGCTCGGCGACATGGTCGGGTGTACCTCGGAAATGGCCATAGAGCCGGTGGTGAAAAACTGGGTCAGGATGTCGTTGCGGTTGCTGGCCACCACAAACCGGTCCACGGGCAAGCCCATTTGGCGGGCGACATGGCCGGCCAGCACGTTTCCGAAGTTGCCGGTAGGCACTGAGAACGACACTTGTTCCAAGCCGTACCGGGTAACGGCGGCCACGTAGTACACGGTCTGGGCCATGACCCGGGCCCAGTTGATGGAGTTGGCGGCCGACAGCCGGTGTTCGGCCCGGAAGGCGGCGTCGGAAAACATGGCCTTTACCAGGTCTTGGCAGTCGTCGAAGGTTCCCTCGATGGCCACGCAGTGGACGTTGGCGCTGTCCACGGTGGTCATTTGCCGCCGCTGAACCTCCGAGATCCGACCATGGGGGTGCAAGAAGACGATCTCGATGTTCTCCCGATCGCGCACCGCCTCGATGGCCGCCGATCCGGTATCGCCCGAGGTGGCCCCAACGATGGTCACCCGCTCGCCCCGCCGGGCCAGCTCCTCGTCGAACAGGCGCCCCACGAGCTGGAGGGCGATGTCCTTGAAGGCCAGCGTCGGGCCGTGGAACAGCTCCATGAGCCACAGTCGATCGCCCAACTCCACCATTGGCACCACTTCGGGATGGTCGAACCCGGCGTAGGCATTCCTCACCATCTCGTCGAACCGGCTTCGGGGATAGGCCCCGTCCACAAACGGCCACATCACCTCGGAAGCCAGGTCGGCATAGTCACCCCGGCCGGGGCTTCCGCTCAGCGCTTTGGGCGACAGCGCGGGCCACTGGTCGGGCACATAGAGCCCCCCATCGGCGGCCAGCCCGGCCAACAAAACGTCGCCGAAGTCCAAATGGGGAGCTTGTCCCCTAGTGCTTATGTACTTGACGCTCAAGATCCTGGTCCGCGCTGAATGACCGGGGCCCGCCCCCAGGTGCCGATGTATTTCACTGGCTGATCACTCGGAGCAACGCAGGCACGCCCCGCACCGCATCCAGGTCCCGCAAATCGCCAAGCGTGGCTTGCACATCACGCTCGGTGGCCTCGTGGGTGATGAACACCAGCCGGGCCTGGTCGCCCAATCCCTCCTGCTCCATGGATCGGATGCTCACCCCATGGCGCCCGAACACCCCGGCCACCGCGGCCAGCACGCCCGGCCGGTCGAGCACCTCCATGTTGATGTAGTACTCCGATTCCAGATCGTCGATGGGGCAGATCACCGCCTCCCCCAAGGTGCCGATCGGCGTCCAAGTGCCCCGGCACCGATTGCTGGCCGCGTCGATGAGGTCGCCCAGCACTGCGCTGGCAGTGGGCCGCCCACCGGCGCCCCGGCCATACAGCATCAGCTCTCCCACCGCGTCGCCCTCCACGAACACCGCATTGAAGGAGTCCCGCACCGAGGCCAGCGGATGATCGACCGGCACCATCGCCGGGTGCACCCGCACGGCCAACTCGGGCTTGCCGTCCACGTCGCCCACCCGCTCGGCGATAGCCAGCAGCTTGACCACGTACCCCAGCCGCCGGGCGTGGGCGATGTCGGCGGCGCCGATGCCGGAGATGCCCTCCCGGTTCACGCTTCCGGCCAGCACCCGGGCGCCGAATGCCACCGTGGCGATGATGGATGCCTTGGATGCGGCATCAAATCCCTCCACATCGGCGGTGGGATCGCGCTCGGCAAACCCCAGCGACTGCGCGTCGGCCAAGGCGTCGTGATAGCTGGTGCCGTGCTCGGTCATCTGGCTCAAGATGTAGTTGGTGGTTCCGTTGACGATGCCCATCACCCGGCGGACCGGCTCGGCGGCCAAGGACTCCCGCAGAGGACGGATGAGGGGGATTCCTCCGCCGACTGCGGCCTCGAACAAGAGGTCCACTCCGGCAGCATCGGCCGCGGCATACAGCTCTGCGCCGTAGTTGGCCAGCAGTTCTTTGTTGCCGGTGACCACCGGCTTGCCCAGTTTCAGCGCGGCAGACACCAGTTCGCGGGCCGGCTCGATTCCCCCGATCAGCTCCACCACCACATCCACTTCGGGATCGTTCACCACTGAGGCGGCGTCGGTGGTCAGCACCCCGTCGGCCAAGACCACGTCGCGGTCGCGCGACGCGCTGCGCACCGCCACCCGCACCACGTCCAGTTCCATGCCAGTGCGCTCCGCGATCGCCGACCGCTGCTCCTCCAGCAGCCCGACCAACGCCGAGCCGACGTTTCCACAGCCCAGCACGCCCACGCCGATTCTTATGCGAGAGGAATCGCTCATCAGTTCACCACGACGATTCGCGTCTTGAAAGAGTCGCTCACCATCTCCACGGTACCGGCTCAGCCCGACCCAACTGGCAAGATTTCCCCCACTTAAGAGTTTTCATTGCTTTTCTGTTTAAACAATATATTTTAAGTGCGCCATGTCGTCTTACGAGCTGTTCTCCATCGCCGCCGACCTGCGTCGTCAGGCCGCGGCGTGCGAACAGGTTCGAACTGACGTCGACCAGATCTGGTACGGGCTAGACCACGTTCTCGACAGGCCAGTGGCCCGTCATGTACCCGCGGTGTGGCTTTCGGCTGTCGCCGACGCCAGCCGCCTCCGGCTTCGGCACCAGCACACCCATCTTGTTCGGTTGCGCTACGAAATCGAGCAGGTGGCCCGCCGGCTCCAAGCCCGGGCCGACGAACTGCACGCCGACGCGGCCCGAGTCGAGCAGGCCGCCGAGGCCGCGCAGCGAGAAGAAGCTCGTGAACTCGAGCTGCAAGCAAGCTATTTTCAATAGCCATCTCGCCTGCCAGACTCCTGCCGATCCCGGTGCTGCTGCAACACCGCAGCAGCGACGAGTACCGGCCTGTGGCGTGGTCGAGGCGGGATCTGTGGGCGGTGGGAAAAGCCGTGGAACGGGCAGAGGCCGCGGGCGACTCGCTTTTCCGTCAGCACCAGTACGCGGCGAGCCGACGGGGGACGGCGACCGCGCTGAGAGCCATAGACGAGGCCTGGGGCGGCGGCTACTACGCGGTCGACCCGCAAGCCGAGACCGACCCGGAAGCCGCCGACGCGGCGTTCGGCGGCAACGAGCTGGTGATCGATGTTCAAACGCACTACATCGCCAGTCATCGCGCCGTAGCCCCTGGTGTCGAGGGAATCATGGGGTTCATTCGCGACGTGGCCCCGGATCGCTGGCAGGGGCTGGATCCGGCAATCCATCTCGATCTCGGCAGCTACCTGCGTCACATCTTCTTGGAGAGCGAGACCGCTGCCGCAGTGCTCACCTGCACTCCCGGGGACGATGGCCACACCATTCTCACCAACCCGGAAATCGCCGCAACCCGCGAGCTGATTGATCGCCTGGCGGGCACCGGCCGGCTGATCAACCACTCGATCGTCCACCCCAACGCACCAGAGGAGTTGGATCGGCTGGAGGAGTTGAAAGAGCACAACAACCCTGCGGGATGGAAGGTCTACACCATCGCAGGATGGGGGGATCAGCCGGGATGGCGACTCGACGACGAGGAGTGCGGACTGACGTTCCTGGAGAGGAGCCGCGAACTGGGGGTGGGCATCGTCTGTGCCCACAAGGGAATCAGCGCCCTGGCCCCGGCCGGGTCGCCAGCCGACATCGGCCCGGCTGCGGCCAGCTTTCCCGACATCGACTTCCTCGTCTATCACTCCGGGTATGAGACACCAGTGGGCGATGAGGAAGAAGGCCCTTACGACCAGCAGGCCCCCGTCGGCACCGACCGCCTGATCAAGAGCCTGGCCGATGCCGGGATCGGTCCGGGCGGCAATGTCTACGCCGAGCTGGGAAGCACCTGGTATGTGCTTTCGCGTCGGCCTCGGGAAGCGGCCCACGTACTCGGAAAGCTGCTCAATGCGGTCGGCGAGGACAACGTGGTGTGGGGCAGCGACTCGATTTGGTACGGGTCGCCGCAGCCGCTCATCGACGCCTTCCGGGCCTTTCAGATTCCTGAGGAGCTGCGTCAACGCCACGGGTACCCAGAGCTCACCCCCCGCATCAAAGAGAAGATTCTCGGGTTGAACGCAGCCCGGGTTTATGGGATCGATCCAGACCTCACCCGCAGCCGGGTGGCCGCCGATGATCTCTCATGGGTCAAGGCCGCTTTCGACGAGTACATTGACAAACAATAATTTTCGATAAATATCTTGATATATCACTTCTAGGCGACTATCAAGATGGTCCCGCCTGATCTGCCCGAGGGATCAGCCGACCGAAAGGCCTCACCATGTCTGTGCTCACCATGAACACCGAGGAGATGGACCACCTCCAGCAGCAATTCACTGCGTTCGCCGGACAGGTGGAAGACCTCCGCACCCGCCTGACCGCCACCTTGGAGGGCACCACCTGGACGGGCAGCCGTTCCGAGCGATTCCGCGGCACCTGGCACGAGCAATGGTCGCCCTCGCTCGGGCAGTTGCAAGAGGCGCTTACCGATTTGGCTACCTCAATCGGCCTTGAGCGCCAGAACACCATCGCGGCCCTCGACTCGGTCTGATGGTGCTGCCTGCCTTCGTCCTCGTCTGAGTCCGCAGTCGGACCTGCACCGTCAGAGCGGCCTGTGCGCCTGCTCTACCACGGGCCGGAAGGCGCCCGGGAGGTGAGCATCGACGGCGGTGCAATGGCCGATGTAGGGGAACTGGCCGAGGTGCTGGGCCTGCCTGCGCCGATTGACGGACTGTGGGTGGGCGACCAGTGGATGGAAGCCAACCGCGGCCTAGACGAGGCCGGGGTGGCCGACGGCACCCGTGTGGGTGTCCGTCCTGGTCCGGCACCCGACCAGCCTGGGTGGGCTTTGGAGGTGGTGGGAGGGCTGTGCGCCGGCGACCGCCTTTCGCTTCCCGCGGAGGGATTGAGCCTGGGCCGCTCCCCCGACGCCGACCTCACCCTTCCTCACATGGGGCTGCGACCCCATCACGCCCGCTTGGAACGCCGAGACGGACAGTTCTTTGCCGTTGTGGGCGACGATGAGCCAGCCGCGGTGGAGCCCTCCACGCCGCTGCGGCTGGGCGGTGCGCTGGTTCAAGTCTCCAACGCGCCCGACGACCGGCCGGCCCAACCGGCCCCCATCCTGGGGCGAACCAGCTATGGGAGGATCGCTCTGAACCGCCCTCCCCGTCCGGCGCTTCCCCCGCGGCCCGAACCACTCCCTGCCCCCGCTGAAGAACCGCAGCGATCGCCTCGGACGATTTCATTCGGCTGGGCCGCGCTGGCCGGACCGCTGTTGGTCGGACTGTTGATGGCAGTGCTCTACAGCCCCTACATGGCGCTGTTCGCCCTGCTCAGCCCGCTGATGATGGGTGCCAACTGGTTTGACAACCGCCGCCGCGACCGCACTCAGCGCCGACGATCCCTGCGACGGTCGCAGGCATCCCTAAGGGAGTTCCAAGCGGCGGCCGAGGCGGCGCACGCAGCGGAAAGCCGTCGGCGGCGCAACCTGCATCCCCACCTCGCCGAGGCAGTCAGGCGAATCCGCCAACCCAGCGTCCGGCTCTGGGAGAGAAGGCCCGACCACGACGACTTCCTGTCGCTGGTAGCCGCCCACGGCCCTGTCCCTTTCGATCCCGAGCTGGCCGTCAACGGCCCGCAGCCCGCCGATGAGGCAACCGCGGTTCTCGATCAGCTCGGTCGGATGCCCGACTCTCCCATTGCCGTTGGTCTGGGTCCGGGCAAGCTGGTCGGCTTGGTGGGCCCCCGCAGCGCCACCACTGCCATGGCCCGAAGCCTGCTCATCCAAGCGGTCGCTTATCACGGCCCGGCTGATCTGGCCTTGCTGGTGGCCGCCGATGAGGTTGCCGCACCGGTTTGGACGTGGACCGCCTGGCTCCCCCACTCCACCCACTACGCCCTCGGGCGGCCGCATCTGATGGCTAACCACCGCACCGCCGTGGCGGAAATCGCCGGGGAGTTGGCCGAGGCCTGGGACCGCCGGGGGAAGGGCCACTGGCCACAACTGCTGGTGGTGGCCGACGGGGAGAATCTGGCCACCGGGAGAGCACCGCCGCTGCGACCCCTGCTTCAGGGCTTGTCTGGGCCAGTCTCGGCCATCGTGCTGGCCGCCAGCGTCGACCAACTCCCCTCCACCGCCACCGCGGTAATCGAAGCCCGCGACCTTTCCGGCACCGTCGATCTGTCTCAATCGGGCAAAACCTTCGGCTCAGTGCTGTCCACCGGGATGAGCTTGGGCCTGGCCCGGGATGCCGCCCGCGGCTTGGCCCGCTACGAAGACCCCGAGCAAACCGGCGCTGATTCCGGCATTCCCGACCGATCATCGCTGTTCGACCTCCTCGGATTGCCCGCCTGCGATGGTCCCGACCCATCGGTTGACTCCTCGGCACTGTCGAAGGCGATCGCCTATCGCTGGGGGGAAGATCGGCAAGCCGACAGCCTGGCTGCTCCCATCGGAGCCGACAGCCACGGACCGTTGATGGCCGACCTGGTCGCCGACGGCCCCCATGCCTTGGTGGGCGGTACGACCGGGTCGGGCAAAAGCGAGTTGCTGCGCACGCTGGTGGCCTCACTGGCCGCTACCTACTCGCCTGAGCGGGTCAACTTCGTACTGGTGGACTACAAGGGCGGCAGCGCATTCGACGCCTGCGCTTCGCTGCCCCATGTGGTGGGGTTGGTCACCGATCTCGACGACCGGCTGGCGGAGCGAGCCCTGCGCTGTTTGGAAGCCGAACTACGCCACCGCGAGCAAGTGCTCCGAGATCGAGGGGCCACCGACCTGGCCCATTACTGGTCGATGGCCCAAGCCAGGCCCGATGAACCCTGGTCGCCGCTGGCCCGCCTAGTGGTGGTCATCGACGAGTTCGCCGCCCTGGCTGCCGAGCTGCCCGGTTTCATGGACGCGCTGGTGAATGTGGCCCAGCGGGGTCGCAGCCTGGGCATGCACCTGGTGCTGGCCACCCAGCGCCCCGCGGGGGCCGTGAGCGCCAACATCCGCACCAACACTGCGCTGCGAATCGCACTGCGGGTGCTAGACCCCGCCGACTCGGCCGACGTGCTCGACAGCCCGGAGGCCGCGGCCATCGGCCGACATCGACCCGGTCGGGCATTCGCCCGATTCGGCCCCGGCGAACTGGTGGAGTTCCAGTGCGCTCTGGTCACCGGGGTAACCGCCGTCCAGCAAGGTGTCCGGGTCTCTCCCGCACCCGACGGCATTCCAACCCCTGAGGCCGAGGCTGCTTCTGGCAACCAGACCCCCGACGACCTGACCCGCTTGGCCGCTGCCGCGATCACCGCCTGGGACGGCTGGGGCGGCTCCCCGCCCCGACAGCCCTGGCCCGACCCCCTGCCAACAACGGTCTCGCTGGACTCTCTAACCGTCGAGGCTGGCCCAAGCGCTGTGTTCGCCCTAGCCGACGACCCCAACCAGCAGACCCAATACCCCTTGGAGTGGGATCCCGATCAAGGCAACGTCCTCTTCGCGGGCAGCCCAGGCAGCGGCACCACCACCGCGCTGGGAACGCTGGGCATTTCCTTGACCAGTCGATACTCGCCAGCCGAATGCCACCTCTACGCCATCGATTCCGGCTCGGGTCAGCTGGTCCCCCTGATGGCCCTGCCCCACTGCGGCGCGGTGGTGGGCCCCGATGAGCGCGATCGAATCCGCAGGCTGATCCGCCGACTGGAAGACGAACTCGACCAAAGGCTGGGCCAAAGCCGGAGCCCCTCTGATTCCAACCCTCCGCTCGTGTTGGCTTTGGTCGACAACTGGGGCGGCCTGGCCAAGAGCCTTGACAACGTGGCCGACCACGCTTTGTTGGCCTCCTTGGAACGGGTGTGGGCCGAGGGCCCGGCTGTCGGCCTGGTCCTCGCCGCAGCCTCCGACCAACTTTCCAAAGTGAGCCGCACCATCCAGGCCGCCACCCCCCAGACCTTCGTGTTCCGCTTGGGCGACCCCGTGCTATACCGACAGTGGGGCGTGGCCGTAGACGATCCCGCCACTTTGCCCCCTGGTCGAGGTTTCACCGTCCCGTCGGGAATCGAGCTCCAAGTCGCAGTGCCCGACGGAGGGCTGGCCACCGCGGCAGCCGCCATCGCCGAGGCCTGCCCCCAGTCCGGCGGCCCGCCACCGGTGGAGAGCCTGCCTGCCGTCGTCCATCCCACCCGCCTGGACCAGCCCCGCCTGGACGACTCCCCGTGGTACCTCCCGCTGGGGTTGAGCGACGACACGATGGCCCCGACCGGCCTCACCCTCTACCCCGGCGAGCACGCGCTCATTCTGGGCCCGGCCCGGTCGGGGCGGTCAGCGGCGCTTGCCTTGCTGGCCGAAGCGGCGGTTGCGGGCGGAGCGCGTGTGGTTGCTCTTGTCTTTGGGGAATCTTCCTTGGTCGAGTGCTCCGGCGTCCAGCACGTAGGTTCCGACCTAGAAGAACTGCTGGCTCCAACCGGCGCGACCGACACCCCAACCCTGGTGCTCATCGACGACGCCGAGACGGTTCCCGACCCTGATGGCGCCTTAAAGATGCTGGCCGCCGACAGCCCCTCCGGTTTGCACATCGTGGCCGCCGGCCGCGCCGACCGCCTCCGCACCGCCTACGGCCACTGGACCGCAGAGATCCGCTTCTCCCGCACAGGAGTCCTACTCCAACCCACCCCCCTCGACGGCGACCTGTTCACCATCCAACTCCCCACCCGCCCCACCCTCCCGACAATCCCCGGCCGCGGCTACCTAATCCAAAACGGCCACCCCTCCATAATCCAGATCGCCTCAGCGAAGACTGGGGCGACTGGCTAGACGTCGTTGCGGAGGAGGTCTTCGTAGGTCTCGCGTCGGACGACTAGGCGGGCGTCGCCGTCGCGGGCGAAAACCACGGCGGGGCGGGGGACCTTGTTGTAGTTGGAGCCCATGGAGTGGCCGTAGGCGCCGGTCACCGGGGTGGCCAGGATGTCACCCACCGAGATATCGCCGGGCACCTGGCCGTCTCGCACCAGCAAATCGCCAGACTCGCAGTGCTTGCCCACCACCCGGACGGTCTTGTCCCGATCGCGGTCGGTGGCCCGGGGCAGGAACGTCTCGTAGCCGCTGCCGTAAAGCACGGGGCGGGGGTTGTCGCTCATGCCGCCGTCCACCGAGACGTAGGTTCGGATGCCGGACAGCTCCTTAATGGTGCCCACCTCGTACAGGGTGACTGCAGCAGCGGCTACCAAGGCCCGGCCCGGTTCCACGCTCACCGGTGCGGTGAAACCGGCTGACGCGCAGGCCTCGGCAATGGCCGCGGCCCATTCGGCGATGGTGGGCGCCGATTCGCCCTCGACGTAGGCCACGCCCAAGCCGCCGCCCAACGAGAGCTCGGGCAGGCCGTAGGGCTGGGCGAATCCGGCGATCACCTCGACGGCCTGCTGGAAAGAGCGCATCTCGAACACCTGGCTGCCGATGTGGGCGTGCAGGCCCACCAACTCCACGGAGTCGGATTCCCGGGCCCGGCGGATGGCAGCATCGGCTGTCCCGTTCGAGGCGGTGAAGCCGAACTTGGTGTCGTCCACCCCGGTGGTGACGTATTCGTGGGTGTGAGCTTCCACTCCCGGAGTGATCCGCAGCAGCACCCGTGGGCGGGTGCCGGTGGCGGCGTGGAGGGCGTCCAAGCGGTCGAGCTCGTCGAACGAGTCCACCACGATGCGGCCCGCCCCGGCTTCGACCGCGGCCGCGAGCTCGGCAGCCGACTTGTTGTTGCCGTGCATCACCAACCGGTCTGCGGGCACTCCGGCGGCTTGAGCCACATGGAGCTCTCCCCCGGTGGCAACGTCCAGATCGAGGCCCTCCTCGTGAATCAGACGGGCCATGGCCAGACACAAGAACGCCTTGGAGGCATAGGCCACCGACCCGGCGAACGCAGCCCGGGCTTGGCGGCACCGATCCCGCACGTGGGCTTCGTCGTAGACAAACAGCGGGGTACCGAACTCCCCCGCCAGGTCCAGTACATCGCAACCGGCAATGGACAGCCGTCCGTCGGACGCCACCGAGGCGTTGTCAGGCAGCAGGTATTGGGGCAAGGACGACACAACCAGTCCCCTACATCGACTCGGGGGCGCTTACGCCGAGGGTGCCGAGGCCGACGGCCAAGCCCACTCGGGCGGCGTCGATCAGCACCAGGCGGGCCTGGGTCAGCTCGGGGGCGATTCCGGTACCCACCACATAGCAGTCGTGGTAGAAGCTGTGGACCGCGGCGGCAAAGTCTCGCAACCAAGCGGTCATGCGATGCGGAGCGCGCTCTTCGGCGGCGGCGGCGATCACCTCGCCCAGCGTGGAGAGCTGTCGCATTATCTCTAGCTCCCGCTCGTGGACCAGCAGGCTCAAGTCCACTTGATCGATGCTCAGGCGCTCCACCCCACCAGCCTGGGCTCGGGCCGCGATAGAGCACACCCTGGCGTGGGCCATCTGCACGTAGAACACAGGGTTTTCCATCACTTGGGCTGCGGCCTTGGCTAGATCGAAAGTGGGGGCGGTGTCCATGGATTGGAGCAGGTAGGTAAACCGGGTGGCGTCGGCCCCCACCTCGTCGATCACGTCACGCAGCTCGATGAGGTCGCCAGTGCGCTTGGACAGCCGCACCTCTTCCCCGTCGCGCTCCAAGCGCACCAGCTGGGTCACCACCACCTCCAGGCTGGCAGGGTCGCAGCCCAGCGCGGCCATGGCCGCCTTCATTCGGGCCACGTACCCGTGGTGATCGGCCCCCCATACATTGATCAGCAAACCTTGCGAACCGGCCCGATCGAGCTTGTCGCGGTGATAGGCGATGTCGGGCAGCAGATAGGTGTACTCCCCGTCTGACTTGATCAGCACTCGATCCTTGTCGTCTCCGTGGTCGCTGGAGCGCAGCCACAAGGCTCCCTCGGCCTCATAGGAGGCGCCGGCAGTGCCGAGTGCCTCCAGTGCGTCGTCGATGGCCCCGGAGTCCACCAGCGCCTGCTCGCTGGACCAGGTGTCGAATGCGACCGCCATCGAACCCAGCACTTCTCGCTGATCGTCCAGTGCTCGTTCCCTACCCCACTGGCGAGCATCGGCATGTGCGGGCATCTCCGCGGCCCAATCGGCGATGTACTGGCCGTTGTAGCCGTCTTCCGGCACCGGCTCACCTGCCCGGAGGGCGGCGAGAGAAGCGCCGTAGAGCTCCATCTGGGTGCCCCGGTCGTTGATGTAGAACTCCCGCTGCACGTCGTATCCGCACCACTCCAGCAGTCGGGCCACAGCGTCGCCGTAGGCCGCTCCCCGGCCGTGGCCAGCGTGGACCGGCCCGGTGGGATTGGCGCTCACAAACTCCACGATCACCGTGCGGCCCTCGCCCAGGTCCTGGCGCCCAAAGCCGTAGACACCTGCGTCCACCGCGTCGGCGACCACGCTGTGCAGCCAGCTTGGCGCCAGCTTGAAGTTGACGAACCCCGGCCCAGCCACACTCACCTCGGCCACATGCTCGGGCTGGTTCTCCTCCAGCCAGGCGCTCAGCTCTGCTGCTAGCTCCCGAGGATTGCGCCTCGCGCCTTTGGCGATGGCCAGAGCGGCGTTGGACGACCAGTCTCCGTGCTCCCGCCGCGCTGGTCGCTCCAATCCGACCTGGAAGTCGGCAGGCAGGTCGATTCCGACGGCGACAAGCGCGCCGCGCAGGGCATCAGAAAGGGAGGTGCGGATGTCGGCCATGAACTGGCACATGGTACCGATGCCCCGCTGGGTATACTCACCCAGTTACTGCCCACGTAGCTCAGGGGATAGAGCACTTGCCTCCGGAGCAAGGGGTCGCAGGTTCGAATCCTGCCGTGGGCGCAAAGCTCATGCGCCCACATCAGCGGACCCGGACATTGAGCATGTCCTGAGCCAGCACGTCATACTCTCTGCCATGGAGATCAACGGCGTCTGTGAGCCTGAGTTCGCGCCGGTGCGCGACGCGTTCGAGGCGAACTTCGCTGAGGGTTTGGAGTTGGGCGCGTCCGCAGCGGTGACCGTGGACGGCGAGTTCGTGGTGGACATTTGGGCTGGCGATGCCGACACCGGCGGCGCCCCGTGTCAGCGCGACACGATCGTCAATGTCTACTCGACGACCAAGACGATGGCCGCTATATGCATGTTGATGCTGGCGGACCGGGGCGAGTTGGAGTTCGACGCCCCGGTGGCGCGGTACTGGCCCGAGTTCGCCGCCAACGGCAAGGAGGACGTGCTGGTCGGCCATGTGATGGCCCACACCGCGGGGCTGCCGGGCTTTGATCCCCCCATCACCGTCGAACAGCTCTATGACCTCGAGGCTGCGGCCGCCAACCTCGCGGCCCAGGCGCCGTGGTGGGCGCCGGGCACCGCGTCGGGGTATCACCCCGTGACCCAGGGCACCCTGTTGGGCGAGATCCTTTATCGGGCCACCGGCCGGCGCATGGCCGAGTGGTTCCGCACCGAGGTGGCCCAGCCGCTCGGGGCCGACTTCTGGATGAGCCTTCCCGCGTCCGAGGACCACCGGGTGTCGGACCTGGTGAGACCGGCAACCCCGCAGACGCTCACCGTCGGCGGCGAGGAGGTCGACGTCGACGAGTTGGCGGTGCGCGCCTTTCTCAGCGTTCACAGCACCGGCGACGAGCCCTCCACCCGCGAGTGGCGGGCCGCGGAGCTTCCCGCCTCCGGCGGGTTCGGCAATGCCCGCTCGGTGGCCCGCATCCACGCCGCGCTGGCTTGCGGGGGCGCCCTCTCCGGGGTCCGGCTGCTGTCCGAGGCCGGCGCCCGACGCGCCCTAGAGGAGCAGACCGACGGCATCGACCAGGTTTTCGGCATGCGGCTGCGCCACGGTCTCGGCTTCGGGCTCCAGATCGGCGACCTCTCCTTCGCTGCGGGCCAGATGTTCTGGGGCGGCTTGGGCGGCTCGCTGGCCGTGATAGACCTCGACACCCGGGCCAGCGTCGCCTACGTGATGAACCGCATGGCGCCCGACGCCCTGGGCGACCCCCGCGGCACCCGGATCATCCAGGCGGCCCTCGCCAGCCTGTAGGCACCTGGCCAGATGGCAGCGCCCAGGCTGGCGAGCGGAAGCCTGTGTGGGCATCGTTTACGGTACATCCGAGTGAAACAGTGTGTGGCCTGATTAGGGTTCACTAGTCTGTCCAGCGATGAATTGGTTCCGGCGATCGTTGGCCGTGGTGGTTGCTGTTGCGCTGCTAGCCGCGGGATGTGGCAGGGACACCGACGACAGCAGCGTGACCACGATCGGGTTGCTGAGCGCGGCGCTGGCCGACACTGCGGAGGCGTCCAGTTATCGGGAGTCTCTGTCAGTGGGCATGAAGTGGAAGATTGCCGGAGTCGAACTCTCCACTGGGATCGAAGAGGAAAATCCCGCGTTTGTCTGTGAAGTGACCCCCGAGCGGGACTACTGCAGATTCGACATGTCGACGTTTATTGAGTCGCTGTTCGGGTTCATGCTCGATGACTGGGACGATCTCGGATTTGAGATGTGGCTCGACCAAGAGCGGCTCGTGGTCGACACCCGCTCTCTTCAGCCCTTGATCGACGTTGATCCTGATGTGGATTTGGAGTTGTTGGCGCCGGGAGTGTTTTTCGTAGACCTGACAGCCCTTGAGGCGGGCAGCACTGAGCTCATGGACGCTGTTGCGGGTTCTTCGACACCCGACTTGAGCGAGATGGCGGAGCGCCTGCCAGCGGCGTTGACCGCGATCGAGCAGACCTCCACCAATCCCCCCACCTTTGTCGGCACAACGACCTCGGCAAAACTCATTGAGGCACTAGGCGGCGACGTTGAAGCTGACGCTCGTTGCGACGCTGCCACAATGGGGATGGCCTCACCCGAAGATATTGATGAACTGGCCGAACTTATAGTCGAGTTCTACGAGACCAACACCGCAGAGGTGGTGGTCGAGCTTAACGAGCAGGGCCTGCTGAGCGTTCTGTGGACGAAAGAAGACTACTCAGGCCTTCTTGTCATCATTGCCGAGTATGGGAGCTTGGACGCTGAGTTGAGCGAACAAGAACGTCAGGAAGCAATACAGGAACTTGAATCCGCGGAAATCACCTTGGCGACTCGTGTCGCCTATGAACCCGATGCCGACCTTGAAGTGCCCCAGCCTCCGCCAACAGCCGATGACCGCACCCAAGAGTGGCACGAGTTCTTACCTGAATGCGGTTGAGATCGCCTGACCTCGAACTATCAGCGCGTCCGACAGGCCCGATCACAGTTGCCGACGGCCTAACCGTCGATGTCGTCGCCAATGACCAAATGGTCGTCGCTTTCGGCCACCGACTTGCCCGATTGCCTCTTGAAGGTAAGAAACCCGGCGGAAACGGCCAGGAGGGCGCCAGCGATCAGCACGATGAAAAGCCCCGGCTCCGGCGATGTATCCATGAACCCCGGGGTATCAGCCCCGTCACTGACGAGATTGACCACGCCGACAAGGGTGATCACCAGCCCGGCCAGCAGACCCAGCGCGCCGATCTTCCTCAGCTTCCACTGCGCGAATCCAGCGGCGGACAGAGCGCCTACTGCGGCGGAGACCAGCACTGTGATCACTGGCCTGTCGTTGGAGGACTCGATATAGAAGTCGGCAAAGGGACCCTCAACAGTCTCCCAGGGTAGAAGTGCTCCGATGGCCGCGAGCAGAGCGGACAGTCCCGCTGCCCAGCACATGACGATGGCTAGGCGGCTGTTCGCGGGACGCTCCATCTAAGAGACGGTATCACGCTCCCATCAGAGGGCTTTCGCGTCTTCGTTTGGACCCGGCGGTCTGTGAGAGGTCGGCTAGCGGGCTGGGGTGGCATTGGGGTAGGGGGCAGCGTCCTAGGCGCGACTGTTGCCGAGGTTGATGGCTATGACGCTGCGGGTGAGGACGTCGGTGAACGCCTCGCGCTCGGCCGCGGTGGCGTCGGGGTGGCGACGGGCGAAGTCGGCTAGACCGTGGAGCAATAGCACCGCGGTGAGGGTCAGCCGGTGTCCGAGGTCGGCCATCTGCGTTTCGTCCACCAGGTCGACCAGGGCTCGAGCCACGCGCCGAATACCTGGTCTTGGCTCGGCGGAGGCCCCGCCGCCGCCAGCGCCAGTGAGCGTGTCTCGGATCAGGTCGGAGTCGCTGGGGAGCTGTGCCGCTCCAACCAACTGCGCCCGAATCCTGATGTAGTGGCGACCCGACTCGTCTTCGAGTAGGGAGGCGAGGGGACGAATGAGCGCCTTGATGAGCGCCTCAAGCCCGGGACGCTCGCCGAGTTGGTCGAGCATCTCAGCGCGTCGTTCGTCGAGGCGGGCCTGATGCGGCTCCAGGATCGCCTGCAAGAGCCCGGCCTTGTTTCCGAAGTGGTATTGCACCGCAGAGCTGTTGCGCTGCCCGGCTTCCTTCACCACGTCACGCACTGTCACCGCATCAACGCCTCGCTCGGCGAACAAGCGCTCTGCCACGGCAATGAGCGCTTCGCGGGCGGGCTCGGGCGACCGGGGCATCAGCTCGCGAGGATAACCAGCAGAGGTCGACCTCTTGGCACCGCTCGCCCGGCGCGAATCGGACTTCCGGAGCCTAGGAGTCGAGTCCAGAGTAGAACTGGAGCGCCCATTGCCGGCCGACGCGGATGTTGCGCTCGACGGCGGTCACCAGCGGCTTGGGCTCGTAGCGCTTGTTCTCCCAGATGACGATGTCCTGGCTGATGCCGTCGGCGAAGCTGGCGACCAGGCCCGACAAGGCGGCCTCCCCCATCGAGTTGGACATGGTGAACCACCAGGTCATGCGAACGTTTTCCTCGTCGGTCGGCAGAAGCGACTGGCCAATGCGTATCGAGTCGCCGATCGAGATGAGGGTGCAGCCGAGGCCGAAGTTCTCGATGGTGAAGCTGCCGTTGGAGTTGCTGCGGTAGGTCCCCTCGACAACCATTTCGGTGCTGGGCAGCGGGGGCGCTCCGTGCACGTACTTGAAGTGCTGCACGTCGAACTCGCCCTCAGAAAACTCCTGGACGATGGTGGCTACTTCGAAGCGGAGCACCTGGTAGGGCTGCCACTCGGGATCCTCGAACTCGGGGAAGTAGGGCACGTCGTAGAACGGCTCGCCGCCCTCGAGATGGTGCCAGGCCCAGATCATCTGGTCGCGCTCGATGATCGGATAGGTGCGCACCTTCGCCTTGGCGGGAATCGCCTTGCCCTCCGCATAGGGGATGTCGATACAGCGGCCGTCTCCGTCG
Organism: Acidimicrobiia bacterium; assembly: GCA_022827725.1. Taxonomy (GTDB): domain Bacteria; phylum Actinomycetota; class Acidimicrobiia; order Acidimicrobiales; family Bin134; genus Poriferisocius. Next base: position 35,068 of record JAJEIJ010000038.1, on the reverse strand, counting down.
AATTGCCAGCCATGGAACGGGCACCGCATGCCCTCGCCGTCCACTCTGCCGCCCACCCCGATATGAGCCCCTAAGTGGGGGCAGTAGGCGTCCATGAGCCGGGCCTCACCGCTCTCGGACCGGAACAAAACGAGGTCCTTGCCAAAGGCGTAGAGGTTCTTGTGCTCACCCGGAGCGAGCTCGCTGCACTCTTCCACCACGAACCAGCCGTTGGGGATCGGGAACGGATAGCGCTTCTGGCCAGCACCCTCGCGGGCGATCCTGATACGTCGGCTCAAATCGGCCACCGATGCCGGGTCGGACCGCATCGGCCCCACCTCGAACACCGCGTCCTCCATGCCCGGTCGGGCCCCGTATCCGGGTTCGTTTGCGATAGTGCTCATCGGTCGACCTCCTGGAGGCCCGGCATCAGGTGCGATCGGGCCTGCCCCTTGTCTCGACTCTTGCTAATGTATCAAGATTACTAAGAAGTTGGCCACAGCGGACGGAGCCGATGAGCATCACCGATGACCAGCCGACGCATCCCTTGCCGGACTTGGAAGAGATCCGGCACCGGTACCGCAACGAGCGCGACAAGCGCCTGAGGCCCGACGGCCCCGACCAGTACATTCAGGCCAAGGGGTCGTTCGCCCACTACATGGACGACCCCTGGGCCGACCCCGAATTCACCCGTGAGCCGCTACACGACGAGGTTGAGGTCCTGGTCGTCGGCGGAGGCCTGGGCGGCCTGCTGGCCGGGGCGCGGTTGCGCCAGCAGGGTATTGACAGCATCCGTTTCGTCGAGCCGGCGGCCGACTTCGGGGGAACCTGGTACTGGAACCGATACCCGGGAATCTCCTGCGACGTGGAGTCGTACATCTATCTCCCCATGCTGGAGGAGGTGGGCTACGTGCCACAGCGCAAGTACTCCTACGGGAAGGAGATCCTCGAGCACTGCCAGGCGATCGCCCGCCAGTTCGACCTCTACCGGGACGTCTGCTTCCAGACCCGGGTCACCGGGCTCCGATGGGACGACGGCGCTTCGCGCTGGATCGTCGAGACCGGCCGCGGCGATCAGATGAAGGCCCAGTACGTGTGCCTCGCGCTCGGGCAACTCAGCAAGCCCAAGCTGCCGGGGATTCCCGGCATCGAAGGCTTCGAGGGCCACTCGTTCCACACCAGCCGCTGGGACTTCGACTACACGGGAGGCGACCAGGAGGGCAACCTCACCGGTCTGAGCGGGAAGCGGGTCGGCGTTATCGGCACCGGCGCGAGCGGTGTGCAGGTCGTGCCCCACATCGCCGAGTGGGCGGAGCATCTCTACGTGTTCCAGCGGACCCCGTCTTCAGTCGATGTCAAGCAGAACCCGGAGACCGACCCCGAGTGGGCCCGGTCGCTGCCGCCGGGCTGGCACCAGCACCGCCGTGACAATTTCAATGCGCTGGTGTCAGGCGTCCCCCAGGAGGAAAATCTCGTCGATGACGGATGGACCGACCTGATCGGCAACCTCGTCAGGCTCTTCCGGGACGGCGACGGCGTGGACCTGTCGCCCGAGGGCATCCAGCGGGCCGTCGAGCTGGCCGACCTCCAGAAGATGGAGCAGATCAGGGCGCGGGTGGACGAGCTGGTCGACGACCCCGAGACCGCCGAGCTTCTCAAGCCCTACTATCGGCAGTTTTGCAAGCGGCCCTGCATCGACAACGACTACCTCCCCACGTTCAATCGCCCAAATGTCACTCTCGTTGACACGGCGGGCAAGGGCGTCGACCGCATCACGGCGACAGGCGTGGTGGTTGGCGAGCAGGAATATGAGGTGGATTGTCTGATCTACGCCAGTGGCTTCGAGGTTGGAACCCCGCTGTCGCAACGAGGGGGATTCGAGATCATCGGCAACGGCGGCGAGACGCTCATGGAGAAGTGGGCCGACGGCCTTCGCACGATGCACGGCATGCACATGCACGGCTTCCCCAACCTCTTCCTCATGTCCATCGGCCAGTCGGCCAACACCGTGAACTACACCCACGTGCTCGACGAGCAGGCCATCCACCTGGCCTACATCGTCACCCGCGCCCGCGAGGTCGGGGCGGTGACGGTAGAGGTCTCCGCCGAAGCTGAGGAGGCCTGGGTCGACGCGTGTCGCGGGCAGGCGAACAACCGCGGGTTCTTCGACGACTGCACTCCCGGGTACTACAACAATGAGGGGCAGGCCCGGAACCCTCAAAACGGTCCCTACGGCGTGGGCCCGGGAACAATCGATTTTCTCCAGCTCCTCGGCGACTGGCGCGCCGCCGACGAGCTAGCCGGCATGGAATTACGCTGTGAGCAATCACCCCGGGGAGGGCCATGACGACCGACCAGGCCAGCATTGATGCGGTGGCCGACCGGTTCTTCGCCGTCTACGCCGCCGCCGATGAAGACGGCATCCGTGAGGTCCTCGCCCCCGACTTCGAGGGGTGGAGCAGCTCCTTTGGAGGCCGGGACCTAACCGTCGACTCTCTGGTCACCGGGGCCAAGTGGGAGGCCGAGAACGTTGACATGACGCTCGACGAAGTGCGCCGCCATGTCACCGACCACGGCTTCGTGCGCCAGTTCGTGATCCGCCTGGCCAACACCCAGGGCAACCCGATCGAGATACCGGGGTGTCTGGTGGCCCTGGTCGCCGACGGGCGGATCACCCGATTCGACGAGTACCTGATTGTGCCAAACGCACCGCAGGAGTGACCGACCTAGAACTGACCTGAGCTATCGAGAGGAGCCCACCTCATGTCCGATTCAGCAGACACCCCCGAACCGGCGCCTCAACAGAGCCTCCTGCGCCGCCTGCGCTGGTACATCGCAATCGCGGTGGTGGCCGCCGTAGTGATCATCGTGCTGGTCGTGTCCGGCGGCGGCTCCGATGACGACGGCGACGACGCCACGCCCCCGGCCGCCGAAGAACGCGCGGACGACGAACCGATGGACGACGCCCCGGCGGCTGTCGACGATGACACCGGCGACACCGCGCCCTCCGCGACCGATGAGCCCGCGGATGAAGAGCCGATGGACGACACCGCCGAAGCAACCGTTGACGAGCCCGAACCCAGCGACGACACCGCCGTCGCCGAGCCCACCGAGCCGCCCGAGCCGCCCGAGCCCGAGTTCCCGGGGATCGGGTCCGAAACAGCCCTGGCCAACCCGCACTGCGACCCGGAGACCGGGAGGATCCGGGTGCCCCTCGTGGACGCCCCGCCGTGCGTCCTCGAATGGCCGGAGGGTGCCGACAACGGTGGAAACACGGCCCCGGGCGTTACCGCCGAGGAAATCGTCATGGTGGTGCGGGTGGACTCCGGCCAGACGGAGTTCGTCAACGACGTCGGCAGCATCCCCCGGGGCTGGCTGGACGGCGCCGACATCTTCAACCAGAACTTCGAGTTCTGGGGCCGCCAGGTCCGACTCGAGTTCATCGATGCGAGCGGATCAACCGAGGTCGCCCAGAGAGCCGACGCCACCAAGGCCGTGAACGACTTCCAACCGTTCCTAGCCACCGACGCCACCACCACCGGCGAGGGGAAAGCCATCTTCGAGGCTGAGATGGCAGCCCGAGGAGTGATCGTGTGGAGCACGGGCGTCTCCTGGCAGGAAACCCAGGACCAGCCCGGTTTCCGCTGGTCGGCCCTGGCCGACGACCGGGTAACCATGCTCCACGTGGCCGAGTACATCGGCAAGCGCGTCGCCGATTACCCAGTGCAGTGGGCCGGCGACGACGACATGATCGGCGAACCCCGGCGGATCGGGATGATCTACACCGACCGGTGGAGCAGGGACTTCATGGAAGACCAAGCCGCTCAAAACGGATTCGAGCTCGTGGAGGCGGTGAGCTACGACGAGGGTGCCGAGAACACGCAGCGACAGGAGAGAGCCCGGGTGATCGCCGCCCGGATGAAAGATGCCGGCGTCACCACAGTGATCGCCGGGACCGACAACCTGTTCACCAGGACAATCACCGCGGCGGCAACCGAGCAGCAGTGGTTCCCAGAGTGGATCATCACCGGCTACAGCGGCCAAGACACGGCCTTCTTCGCCCGCGGCTACGACCAGGAGCAGTGGGCCCACGCCTTCGGGCCGGGTCCGATCGGGTTGAGCGTCGCCGACCAGCCCAACCCGCTGGCGGCCTTGTTCGAGTGGCACCACGGCCGGGAACCGGTCTCGCTGGCCGAGAGGTTCTCCCTTTCGACCCTGAAGTCGCCCATGTCGTGCCTCCATGCGGCCGGACCCGACCTCACCCCCGAGAGCTTCACCGAAGGCTGCTTCGTGCTGCCCCCGTCGCTCGGGTCGTACTGCGACTGCGTGACGAGCCCAGGCGCGGCCTTTGGCGAGGGCCGGCTTCCCTGGACCGATTACACCGGCTTCGACGACATGACCGAGAAGTGGTGGGACCCCGCGTACGAGCGCACAACGGCGACCGGGCGCGTTGTGGTCGGCGAATACATGAAGGTGGACGACGGGCGCCGCTACGCAGTCGGCGAGTGGACCGAACAGCAGCCGAGGGTGTTCGACCCGGACGCGGCCATCGGTATCCTCTACGAATTTCCCCCCAACGACACGCCGCCGAGCTACGAGCGCTAAGCAGGCTGCCCGGCCAAGCTCACGCCTTTTCGGTGACCTCAGAGCTGTCGTCATCGACCGCGGCCCACAGGCGGTCGTAGGCGCTGCCGATCCCGATGAGTTCATCGGGGGGACCGATCTCGACTACTCGGCCGGCCTCGAGCACGATGGCGAGGTCGGAGTGCTCGGCCACGTTTTGGCGGTGGGTGACGGTGAGGGTGGTGACCCCGAGGGCCCGGATCGCCTCGAGCACCCGATCCTCCATCGGCCCGTCGAGGCTGGACGTGGCCTCGTCGAGCACCAATATGTCGGGCCGGGCGAGCCACACCCGCGCCAGCGCCACCAGTTGGCGCTGGGCCGCGGTGAGGTTGCGTGCCTCCTCGTCCACGGAGTGCTCGTAGCCGCCCTCGAGAGCGGTGAGCACATCGTGGGCGCCGATGGCTCGCACCGCCCGGTCGATCTCATCAAGTGAGGCGTCGGGTCGCGAGTAGGCAATGTTGGAGCCGATGGTGCCCTTGAACAAGAACGCGTCTTGGGGGACGATTCCGAGCCGCCGCCGGTAAGAGCGCGATTCGTAATCGGCGATGTCGACCCCGCCGGCGAGGACCCGGCCTGCGGTCGGGTCGTAGATCCGGGCGAGCAGCTTGGTGATCGACGACTTCCCCGCTCCGGTGAACCCCACGAGGCAGGTCACCGCTCCAGAGGGGAGCGTGAACGAGATTTCGTCGAGAACAGGCCGGGTGGTGTGCGGGTAGGCGAAGGCGACCGACTCAAAGGTCACGTCGCCGTCGAGGGGCCCCGCCTCGGTCGCACCCGGCCGTTCGGCGGGCAGGATCGGCGTGTCAAACGGCTCGGCCAGGCGGTGCCAGGAGACCCGGGCCTCAAGCAGCTCGGTGTAGATCGAGCTCATGTACGACAGGGGCTGAAGGGCCTGCTGGGCGACGAGTCGGGCCGACAGGGCAGTGCCCACCGCGACCGTGCCGGCGAGCACCTCGTGGCCCGCGCCCCACAAGATGAGCGCTCCGCCGACGTGGGTGATGAATGCCACGAGTTCCGAGTACAGGTTGGCGATCGAGGTTGCCCACCGCCGGCTCTGGCGCAGCTCCCAGGCATCCTCCACGAACCGGCGATTCGCCTTGTCGACCGCCCCGCAGCCCCGCAGCTCGCTGCGCCCCGCGAAGTGCTCCTCGAACGTGGCCACGGTGCGGCCGAGGTCGTCGCGCGCTCGATTGAACGCACGCATGCCCAGGTAGAGCTGGGCGGCAGTGAGGGCGAGGATCAACGCGGTGATGCCGATGATCACGGGAGTCAGCTGCGGCACGAGGACGATCACCACCACAATCCCCACGGTGAAGCGGCCCAGGCTGGAGATGAACCGGAACAGCCTCTCCCCCACGAAATCGAGGATGGTGTCGAGGTCGTTGACCACCCGGGTGGCCACCTCGCCCGGCAGCTCGCGGTCGTAGAAGTCGATGCCGAGCTTGGTGAGGCGGTGGAAGATACGGCGCCGCAGCAAATACCCGATCGACTGGGCGATCTTCATCGACAACACCCTCACGAAGTAGCCGCTGACCGCGAACACGACCCCGACGGCCACCACGGCGAGCCCGATCCCGTAGATGGCGCTCGTCTCGCCGTCCACGGCTGAATCGGTGGCTTCGGCGAAGAGAATCTCAGGACCGAGGCCAGCCAGGGAGTTCACCACCAAGAGGATGAGTACGGCGAAGAGGGTGAACAGAGTGATCCCCACCAGCCACCTCACCCGGGGCATGGCGTCTACCCGGCATTGGGCGTCGGAGACGATGGGCACCTCCTCGCTCACCTCAAGCGAGTGCACAACGTCCATCAGCTCGGAGGCAACCTCGCCGGTGCCCGGTTGCTCGTGGGCCGCAGCAGGGCCAGGTAGGTCCGTAGCGGCGGGTCGGCCGAGATGCATCACGGTGTCGGCCATCGAGGCGGGACCAGGGCGTCGGGTGATGGCCACGATCGCGGCCTCGGGCAGGAACTCGGCAACCCGCCGGATGATCTCCATCTCGTGGGAGGGGTTGACGGCCGACAGGGCGTCGTCGAGCACGATCACCCGAGGCCGGGCCACCAGCGCTCGGGCCAGGGCGAGGCGCTGGCGCTGCCCGCCCGACAGCGTAAGGCCCCGGTCGCCCACATGGGTGCTCAGCCCGTCGGTCATTCCGGCCACGATGTCGTCGGCGCCCGCCGCGTACAGCGCGGCGTTTATCTCGTCTTCGGACACCATCCACGCCGCCCCCAAGTCGAGGTTCTGGCGAAGCGACCCCGAGAACAGCACCGGATCCTCAGCCACGACCCGCACCATTGTGCGGATGGTGGTTACGTCGATCTCGCCCAGGGGCCGCCCGTCGAGCAGGACCTCCCCACTCGTCGGCTCGACTAGGCCGCCGACCAAGCCGGCCAGCGTGGTCTTGCCCGAGCCAGGCGGCCCGTTCACCACCGCGAGCTGGCCGGGACGAGCCTCGAACGAGAGACGGTCGATCACCGCCACGCCTCCAAAGGAGACCCCCGCGTCGCGAAGCTCGACGGACTCGAAGCGGCTGGCGGCGGGCCGCCCCTCGGTGGGCCGGTTGCCCAGCGAGAGCACCTCGGCCAGCCGACTCTGGGCAGTGCGCAGGAATTGCCAGGAACTGGCCAGCTCGTCGAAGATCTGGGCGATGGCGATGACGTAGCCCGCCACCTGGAACGTGACGAGGAACACCCCCACCGACAGCTGATCCGCAGCGATGAGCCGAGCGCCGGCCACCAGCACCAGCGCGTTGATGAGCAGGGGAACGGCCTTGAGCAAAATGTCGTAGCGGGCGAGCAGCCGGACCCGGGTCATCGAGTAGCGGTAGGCCCGCAGCGCGGTGGCCCCCAGTCGCTCCCGCTCATGCTCCTCGCGCCCGAACGCCCGCATGACCCGCACGCCGCGGACGGGCTCGTCGATGGCGGTGGCCACTTCGGCCCGCTCGTTCAACTCGGCCCAGCTCAGCCCCCACAGGCGCACCCGGAACTTGGAGAGGAACCAAAGGTTGAGGGGCAGCGCCAGAAACGCGATCACCGCCAGGGGAGGGCTGAGATACGCGAGGTACACGAGCAGGGCGATCGTCGCCGGTGCCAGCGTCACGATGGAGGGCAGGAACTGGATAATGCGCTGCACCATCTTGAGGTCGGTCATCGACCGGGTGACGAGCTGCCCGGTAGCCATCTGCTGGGACATGCGGAGGTCGGCCCACTGCACCCGGGAGTAGAGCCAGGCCCGCAGGTCGTACTCCAGCTGATAGCCGATCCGAGCCGTCAATTGGCGGCTGGCGAAGCCCACAATGAAGCTCAGCACGGCCAGCTTGGCTATGTGGGAGACGTAGGGCCCGATGGGAGCGGCCTGGTCGACGATGCCGTTGTCCACCAGATTCACCACCGCCTGGGCGATCATGAGGGTCAAGATGCTGTGCAGCACGATCAACGCCAGCACGGCTCGCACCGGCCCCCTCTGGCAGGCCAGGAGCATCCACACCAGCGACCGGCGCGCCGCCGTGGTGGTGGTGGCCGCCCGCTCCCTCATTGACTCGAGCCTGCTCATGTCGCCCTGCTGAGGTCGGGATCAGGGCTCTCGGGCCCCCCGTTAGATCGCTGGATTGCAGCGCGGGACCCGCCGAGGTAGGAGGCGACTACCGTGGGATCCTCAAGGACCTCGCTCACCGCGCCCTCGGCCACTTGGACCCCGAGGTCGAGGGCCACCATCCGGTCGCAGATCGACGCCAGCACCGCCATGTCGTGATCGATCACCAAGAGGCTGGCGCCGGTGTTGTCTCGGATCTGCTCCAGCATCGGCCCGAGCGCCTCCGCCTCCCGCTGGGCGATGCCCGAAGAGGGCTCGTCGAAGAGGATTACGCGGGGCGCGCCCAATGTCTGGCAGGCGAGATCCACGATCCGCCGGGTTCCAGTGGAGAGCTCCGACACGAACTTCTCGCGGTAGGCATCTAGCCCGAGTCCTTCGATCAGCTCGTCTACCTGGCGCTGGAGGCGGTCCTCGGCCCGGCGGATGTCGGGGAAGCCGAGGGCGGCGGCCACGGGATCGCGGGTGGCCATGGTCTGGTCGAGGGCCACCTTCAACACATCCTCCACGGTGAGCGATCCGAAGAGCCGGGAGTCCTGGAACGAGTGCCCGAGCCCCAGCCGGGACCGGCGGTCGGGTGAGAGGCGGGTGATGTCGCGCCCGTCAAGCAGCACCCGACCCTCGTCGGGGGTCTGGAAGCCCGTGATCAACTCGAACACCGTGGTCTTCCCCGCGCCGTTCGGCCCGATGAGGCCCACTATCTCTCCCTCCCCCACTCGAAGCGAGACCCGGTCCACCGCCCGGTTGCCGGCGAACGACTTGGACAGGCCCTCGATCTCGAGCCGCGGCGCGGCGGTGGCCCCGACGAGGGCGCCAATCGGACGCTGGCGCTGCGAAGCGCGGACCGCGGCTCCGCCCAAGAACACCGAGCGGACAACGTCGTCGCGCTCCAAGAGGTCGCTGGCGGGCCCCCGGAAGCGGACCTCGCCCTTCTCCATGAAGAACGCCGTCTCCGCGATCGCCAACGCCACGTTCACCGACTGCTCCACCACCACGATCGTGACCCCGTCGTCGTTCAAGGCCCGCACCACTTCGAGGAGTTGCTCCACCACCGCGGGGGCAAGGCCCAGCGACAGCTCGTCGATGAGGAGGATCCGGGGACTGGCCATGAGCGCCATTGCCACGCCGAGCATGTGCTGCTGGCCGCCGGACAGGTTGGCGGCCGGCTCGTTCAGCTTCTCCCCCAGGCCCGGAAACACCTCGAGCACCCGGGCGGTCTCCTGCTCCATGTGCTGTTTGTTGCGGCGGTGCAGCCATCCGCCCAGGGCTATGTTCTCGGCCACGGTGAGGGAGCCGAACACAGCCCGGCCGCCGGGGACCTGGGCGATTCCCAACGCGGCGATCCGGTGCGGCGCCATCGTGGTGATGTCGGCCCCCTCGAACGACACCGACCCGCCGCTGGCCACCGACAGCCCGGACACCGCCCGCAGCACGGTGGACTTCCCTGCGCCATTGGTCCCCAGCAGCGCCACGAAATCGCCCTCGGCCACCTCGATGTTGACGCCGAACAACACCTGCACCGGCCCGTACGACACATCGATCGACCTCACGCTCAGCAGAGAGTCGTCGTTGTCGTCGCCCAGGAGGATGTCGGGGAACGAGAAGTAGTCGGTGGGCGGCGCCTGCTTGCTCGGCAGATAGCGGAACACGCCCTCGGCGTCGCGTCGAGGCGATCTCGACACGGTTACCGGCTCCGAGGGCCCGATCCCGCCGGTCTCGCCGTGGTCGTCGATGCGCTGGTCGGCGAACAGATTGGGGACCGGGATCTGGCGGCGGAAGGCCACAATGGCCAGCAGACGCCGACGCACCTCGTACAGCAGCCCGCCGAGGCCCTCGCGCAGGAACATCAACACCACCAGCAGGCCGACACCGCTGCTGGCGAACAACCACAGCGGCCGGATGTCGGCGGGGATGTCGTCGCTGAAGAACTCGGTGCCCTGGAGGAAGACCGCGCCGAGGATGGCGCCCGGCACCGACCCGAGGCCGCCGATCACCACCATAGTGAGAATCCGGATGCTCTCCGCCGGCGAGAACGAGCCCTGGCCCAGCGCCTGCTGGTGCAGCGTGAACAGACCTCCGGCCAACGAGGCGTAGAAGCCCGAGATGGCGAACGCCATCAGCTTTGTCCGGGTCAGGTTCACGCCGAACGCCTGGGCGTTGCTCTCGTTGTCGCGCGCCGCCCGCAACACCCGCGCCGTGCGGGTTGCCTCCAGCCGCCCCACCGTCCAGATCACCGCGATGAGCGCGGCGAGGCACACGTAGTAAAAGGCGTGCTCGCTCGACACGTCGATCCGTCCCAGAAGAGGCAGCCGGGTGACCCGTTCGCCGATGTTGTCGGGCAAGAAGGTGAACCGGTCTTCGTCGAGGAGGAACGATGCCGTCGCCACCGAGAAGGCAAGGGTGGTCACCGCCAAGAACAGCCCTCGAATGCGCAGGGCGGGCAGTCCGACGATTATCGACGCCACCGCCCCGAATACCCCAGCCAGCACCAGCGTGAGGGTGAGGTCCCACTGGTAGTGCACGTTCACCACCGCCCCTGTGGCCGCGCCGATGGCGACGAAGCCCATATGGCCGAGGCTGATCTCTCCTGACCAGCCGGTGAGGATCACCATGCTCACGGCGATGATTCCGTAGATCATGACCGCCGCCGCAAAGTTGGTGTCGGAGTCGCCGAGGGTGAGCGGCAGCCATGCCAGCACGGCGATCATGGCGAGCTTGGCCAGCCATCCACCCCATTGCACCTCTGGGAGCGAGGCCAGCTTGCGGGGGATCTTCTTCACCGACGCGGCCTCCACCCACGACCCCTCGGCCTGGGCTTCGGCTCGGCCGCGGGCGCGCCGCTGGAACAAGAGCACGACGACGACAATCACGAACAGTGCCGGGTCGATCAGCGCTGCGGTGTCCTCGTTCCAGATGATGGCCGTCTCCAGCACACCGAGAAACGTGGCACCCACGAACATCACCGAGTAGTTCTCCATCCTCCCCATCACCGCCACGGCAAGTGCCCGCAGGAGGATGGCAGGCCCGAAAGCAGGGCCGAGCGGGAGTCCGAACATCCCCGCCCGCAGCACCATGGCCACCGCGGCCAGCACCGCGGCGATGATCCACACCACATTCTGGGTTCCCCGCACGTCGATGCCCACCAGCGAGGCGCGGTCCCGACTCTGGGCACTGGCTCTCACCGCGGTTCCCACGTCGGTGCGGTTGAGGAACGCCATGAGGCCGAAGATGGTGACGGGCACGATGATCATCGCCAACAGGTCGTTGACTGTGAACACGATCGGATCAATCTCGAAGGTGAAGTCGATGGGCGGGTTGAATCTCGGGAAGCGAAGGAGCGCCAATCCGTCCTCGTCGCTGAAGAGCGTCGGGATGTAGAAGCCGATACCCAGCAGAAGCTGGGCGAGCCCGATGGTGGCGACGCTGAGGATGATCCGCGGCGCCTTCCAGAATCGGCGGATCACGAGGAATTCCACCGCCGAGCCCAGTGCCATGGCGACCACGATGGTGATCGGGAGGACGACGAAGTACGGCCAGTCCCAGTCCCTGAGCAGCGACAGGCCAACCGTGGCCGGAACTACGCCCAGGTCGGCCTGGGCGAAATTGATGATCCCGTTCGTCTTGTACACCAGCGACAGGCCGAACGCCAGCAGCGCGGTGAGCGAGCCCACCACCACGCCCTGAACGATCACCCCCGGCGGCGTGGGCCAGATGAACTGGAGCGCGCCGAGCGCGGCGCCCCAGATCAGAGCCTGGCGCGTGTATCGAACCAGAGTGTGGGGGCGAACGAGGGTGGGCGAGCTCAACAGAACTCCTCCCGGTGCTCTTCGCACTCGTCGCTTTCCGGCTCGCCACGGACCACGAGGACACAGCCGCGGGAGGTGACCGCGCCGTCTTCGCTCACGCCGAATTCGGCCCCGGCCCAGCCGGATTGGTCGCGTGCGTGCTCGTCCACCGACAGGAAGTCAGACCCCCCGGGATCGTCGGTGAACCAGGTGAGGATGTCGCCGTCGAAGTCGTCGTCCTTATCAGCGGGAAGGAGTTCAGCGCTTACGAAGAACTCGTCGTCGGTCCGCTCATGGACCCGACCGTGACGCAGCGTCCCGTGGCCGGTAAGTCGCGCCTCCAGCGTCTCCATGGTGACGGTGAGCGCAACATCGCATTCGGCCACATCAATCGAAGGACCCGCGCACGCGGCGAAGACCGGTGCGACAAGGGCGAAGATCACCAGGGGGCCGACGCGCCGGCCCCCTGTGCGGCTGGTCATGGCCGCTTCAGCTTACTCCTCCGAGGAATCCCCCGAATCCAGTTGCTCGGCGATCTCGCGGAGGCGCTCGATGGCGGTCTCATCGTCGAGCTCGCCTAGGTAGGCGGGGAGCTTGATGCCGACTTGGGCGGCCAAGTCGTGGATCGGAGGCAGGGAGCTGGCTAGGCCGGACAGGAAGTTGGCGGTGCTGTTGCCGGATTTGCCGTCGCTTCCGCCGGAGTCCCACACCGTGATCTGGTCGATCTGAAGATTGGAGATGGCCTTGACCTGCTCGGCCACCAGGTTGGGCATCTGCTCGGCAATCAGCAGCAGGGCGGCCAGCTGGGGATTGCCCCCGGCGTTGTTCACCAGCGCCCCGAGGCCTTCGGCCCGGCGGGTGAGCAGGGCCAGCAAGCCCAGCGCCTCGGCTTCCATGAGCAGTCGCTGACCATCGGCCTCGCCGCCCTTGACCAGCCTGATCCGATCGGCCTCGGCCTCGGCCAAGGTGCGCACCCTCTCGCGCTCCACCTCGGCGGGCACCACGATGTCGGCTTCCTGCGATGCCTTGTCCCTAGTGGCCCGGGCCTGCTCGGCCTGGCCTTCGGCGGCGAACGACTCCTCGGCGGCTCGAGCCTGGGTTACCCGCTCGGCGGTAACCGCGGCCCGCTCGGCCTCGGCTTCCTGCTGACGGCGCTGGCCGTCGGACTGGGCGATCACTACTTGAGATTCATTCTCCCCCTCGGTGGCGGTGGCGTTGGCCTGGGCCACCCGGATGCGCCGCTCCCGCTGGGCCTCGGCGGCACCGATGTCGCCGTCGCGCTCCTGCTCGGCCACTTTGATCTTGGCTTCGTTGATGGCCCGGGCGGCCGCTTCCCGACCCAGGGCGTCGATGTAGCCCGACTCGTCGGTGATGTCCTGGATGTTGACGTTGATGAGTCGCAGCCCCACCTTGCGCAACTCGATCTCCAACGACTCGGTGATGTTGGTGATCAGCTTCTCCCGATCGGCGTTGATCTCCTCAATGGGCATGGTGGCGATAACCACCCGCATCTGGCCGAAGATGATGTCCCGGGCCAGGTTCTCGATCTCCACCAGGCTCAGGCCCAGCAGCCGCTCGGCGGCATTCTGCATCACACCGGGCTCGGTGGAGATTCCCACCGTGAACGTGGCCGGGGTGTTGACCCGGATGTTCTGCTGGGACAGGGCGCCCTGGAGCTTGATCTCGATTGGGATCGGGGTGAGGTCCAAGAAGGCGTAGCCCTGGATGACGGGCCAGACCAGGGCGCCACCTCCATGGAGGCATCGGGCCGACTGACCAGCGCCGCCTACTCGCCCGTAGATCACCAGCACTCGGTCTGATGGGCAGCGCTTGTAGCGGGAGGAAATCCACAACAGGGCAATGAGAAGAATGACGATTAGGCCGGCAACAAGGGCTATAGCAGCCATCAAAGAGTCCTTTCGGGTCTAGGAGAGGTGAGTTACAAGGGTTTGACGAGGACGGTGGATTGATCTACCACCGACACCACGGTGACGCGAGTCTGAGCCGGAAGGTCGTTGTCCGAGCTGGTATAGGCGTCGATCACTCGGAGCCGTCCCTGGATGAGGATTTCAACCTTGCCGGGCATGGAGCGGTTGGCCGGGATCGGCAGGTAGACGGTGCCGACAGTTCCGACCGCGCTCTGGTAGTCGACCGAGCCGCTTTCCTCCATCTGGGAGAACTTGCGCCACATGTAGGCCACCGCGAAGAACACCGCTAGACCCACAGCAATGGCCACGATCACCGAGACCGGGGTGGAGCTGTCGGCTTCCTTCATCAATACGCCGGTCCAGCCGAAGGCGAAGAAGAACGCCGTCAAGCTTCGCAGGGACAAGAACCCCGTTCCCGCGCCCTCGTCATCAAGGTCGATATCGAGGTCGGAACCGACGCCGAAGCCCAACAAAAGGAGCTGGAGTATGAGGAAGACACCGGCGATGGCACCGATCAGATAGAAGACCTGGAGGTCGCCGGTCAGGCCGTCCCACCAGTCGCCCATCTGTTCTTCCTCCCGTCTATCTCGTTATCTCGCAGTCCAGCACGCAGTCTGGCGCTCAGTTTGGCGCTGGCCTGCGGTTTGGGCCTCCATAATGGCCACCCTACCGGCTTTTCCGTCCACTTCCTCTTTTGCCCCTCCCCTCTAGCCTCTTGCTGGGCAAATGCGTTTTAAATGACCAAATCACATGCTGGGCGTGGCAAAGTCTCTGGGTGGCTGAGGCCAAGGTTCGCTGGACGCACCAGTGGAAGGAACTCTACGAGGAGGTCATCGACACGGGGCTGTGCACCGGGTGCGCGGGCTGCGTGATCGCCTGCCCCCACGATGTGATCGGCTACAAGCACGAACCCGGCCAGTACAAGCCTTTCCACCTGGAGGAGGAGTTGGGCCTGTCCGACTGCATCCACGGCCAGAAGGGATGCACCTCTTGCACTAGGGCTTGTCCCCGATTCCGCACCTGGGAGGCCGAAGCCGACGAGCACCTGTTTGGGCGCATCCGCAACGAAGATGAGGTGTCGGGTATCTACAGCGACATCGTGCTGGTGCGGGCCTCAGACGACTACGTGTACGAGGTAGGCCAGGACGGCGGGTTGGTGTCGGCCATCTTGATCTGGTGCCTGGAGAACGACGTGATCGACGGCGCCCTCACCTCATTTCTGGAGGGCGGCGACGTCGACGGCTGGAAGGCGGTGCCCGGCTTGGCCGTCAACCGCGAGGAGGTTCTACGGGGGGCAGGCAGCCGCTACACCTACTCGGCCAACCCGCTGGCCTACCGGGAGGCCAAGGAGCGAAACCTGGAGCGCTTGGCCCTGGTGGGCATGAGCTGCCAGACCTCCATCGGCCCGGTGATGTGGAACCGCAAGGTGGGCAAGGTGGGCCGACCCATCAAGCTGAACATCGGGCTGTTGTGCTCCAAGAGCTTCGACGATTCCATGTTCGAAGAGCTGTTCTGGGTGAAGTACGGGCTGCCCACCGACCAGATCGCCAAGATGAACATCAAGGGCGTGTTTCAGGTGTGGATGAAGAACGGCGACTACCACGAGATCAACCTCAAGGAGTGCCACGCCTGGACCCGGGAGGGTTGCAACCTCTGCCCCGATTTCGCCGCCGAGCACGCCGACATCTCCACTGGGGGCATCGGCGACACCTCCGACTGGACCCTCACCGTGATCCGCACCGAGCTGGGCCGAGCAGTGATCAACGCCATGCTGGAAGACGGCGTGATCCAGGCCCGACCCGGCGACGACGACCCCGGCGCGGTGGCCCTCATGCACAAGCTGGCCGCCAAGAGCCGCCAACGCTGGCCCGACTGGGCCGAGAGCGCGGTCAAAGTAGGGGTTTGAGGGCCGCTTCTCGGGACAGCGCCTGCGACAGCGCTTGAGGGCTAACCGAGCCCGGATTCCTCCAGGATGCACTGGCGCATGATCTGATTCACTTCCTCGGTCAGGTTGGCGTTGATGTCGCTGCGAAGATCGTCGTCGAGTTCCTTGAACTCCTCGAAGGTCAGAGTCTCCCTGATCCTGTCGAATCCGCACTTGCACACATCGGCCAGGTTCTCCCGCACTTGCGCGTCCAGGTCGTCTTGGCCAGATTCCTCGCAACCGTCGCGAAAGTTACGCTCAGGTTGGCCCACGTTGGCCACGCCCTTGTAGTCGTCGGGATTGTCGTCCCACGAAGTGGGCGCGCCGGAGTTGCCGCAGGCGGCTGCCACCAGAAACAGGACAGCCACCACTGCGAGCACGCGGGCCTTGGTCACGGGCCTAACGGTATCGCCCGTCTCCTAGAATTCGCGAACCAATCCCAGGGCTACTAGGCGTCAGCCAATGCCAAGGCCCGGGCGAACACCTCGTCGAGCATGTCTTCGGTGAGCCGTCCGGTGAAGGTGTTCTGCTGGCTCACGTGGTAGGAGCACACCACTGTCTGCCCACCGGGGGTGGGCGCCTCCAAGCCGTGGGCGAACTTGGGCCGGGGCCGCATCCCCAGTTCGGTGGCCACCGCTCCATAGCCGATGGCCCCCAAAGCGACGAACACCCGGGCCTGACGCAGCAGAGCCAGCTCCCGCTCGAGAAACGGGCGGCAGGCGTCCCGCTCGGCGGGGGTGGGCTTGTTCTGGGGCGGCGCGCACCGCACGGGGGCGGTGATGTAGACGTCGTTCAGCACCAATCCGTCGTCCCTGTCGGTGGAGTTGGGCTGGTTGGCCAGGCCCATCCGGTGCAGCGAGGCATAGAGGAAGTCGCCCGACCGGTCGCCGGTGAACATTCGACCGGTGCGGTTGGCGCCGTGGGCGGCCGGGGCGAGGCCTACCACCACGATGCGGGCGCCAGGGTCGCCGAATCCCGGCACCGGCCGGCCCCAATAGTCCCAATCCCGATAGGCGGCCCGCTTGACCGCAGCCACTTCCTCCCGCCACGCCACCAGCCGGGGGCAGGCCCGGCAGGCGATAACATCGGCGGCCAGTTCGTCAAATGTGTCTGCTGAGCCCACTCCCGGCAAGATAGAAGACAATGGCTGGCAAATCCCGCAAACCCACCCTGGTGTTGTTCGTGCGCCACGGCCAGACCCCCACCACGGGCGCGGTGCTGCCCGGTCGGGCACCGGGGCTGCACCTCAGCGACCGGGGTCGAGAGCAGGCCGAGCAGGCCGCCGCCCGCATCGCCGCCCTGGGCCCGAAACGCATCGGAGCGGTGTACGCGTCCCCCATGGAGCGGGCACGGGAGACCGCCGCCCCCATCGCCCGGGCGGTGGGGCGACGGGTGCGAGTGCTCGACAACCTAAACGAGTGCGATTTCGGCCGCTGGACCGGGCGCCGCCTCAGCGACCTGCGCCGCCGCCGCGACTGGCGCCAAGTGCAGCGCACCCCTAGCAGCTTCCGGTTTCCCGGAGGAGAGTCGTTTGCCGAGATGCAAACCCGGATGACCGACGCGGTGCAGTCGCTGGTGGCCCGCCATCCCGGCTCAACCGTGGTGGCGGTGTCGCACGCCGACACCATCAAAGCGGCGGTGTCGCACGCCTCTGGTGCCCATCTGGACATGTTCCAGCGGATCGTGGTGTCGCCCTGCTCGATCACCGCCATCCTCTACAGCGACGACGGCCCGCTGGTGCTGGCGATCAACAGCACGTCTGAGTTGAAGGCACTCGTACCGTCATGAGTGAATCCTTCGACCTGAGCGACCTCGAGCACTTCACGGTGGGCACCGTCGGGCCTCCCGGCCAACGGGTGTTCTATCTCCAGGCCGGAGTCACCGGCACCTTGGTGACGCTCAAGCTGGAAAAGCAGGAGGTGTCAGCGCTGGCCGATCACTTCGCCGCGGTGCTGCGGGAAATCTCCGACGACCCCGACGCCATCGAGCCGGAAGTCGACATCGGCCTCATCGACCCGGTGGAAGCTGAGTGGACGGCGGGCGAATTCCGGTTCGGCTACGACCCTGACGTCGATCGGATGCTGCTCATCATCACCGAGAGGCCCTCCCAAGAAGAGGCCGACGACCTGGCCACCGCCCAATTCCGGATCACAAAGGGCCAAGTGGCCGGGTTTGTGAACCGGGCCCGACAGGTGGTGGCCGCGGGCCGGCCACCGTGTCGCTTCTGCGGCGCACCCCTCAATGACGACGGCACTTGGTGTCCCTGCTCCAACTGATGGATCCCGCCCCCTCGAACACCGAATCGCCGTTTCGCGACCGCCCCGCGCTCGAAGACGAGGCCGCCGTCGAGATCCTGGCCACCGGGGAGTTGGACGTGCTGGGTCGCATGCCGTGGAGCTCCAACATGACGTTTCTGGTTGACGTTTGCTCCCCCGAATCCCCCATCGTCCAGGGGGTGTACAAGCCGGTGAAGGGCGAACGGCCCCTGTGGGACTTCCCCGCCGGACTGCACAAGCGGGAGACCGCCGCCTTCGAACTGGCCCGCAATCTGGGCTGGGATCTGGTGCCCCCCACGGTGCTGAGAGACGGGCCGCTGGGCGAGGGGTCGGTGCAGCTCTACGTGCCCACCGACTACGACGAGCACTACTTCACGTTGCGGGAGGAGCCGGCCCACCACCGGTGGTTTCAGCGGTTGTGCGCTTTCGACTTCATCATCAACAGCACCGACCGCAAGGGGGGCCACATCCTGTTGGGCCATGACGGGCGGCTCTACGCCATCGACAACGGCCTGTCATTCCATTGCGAGTTCAAATTGCGCACGGTGATCTGGGAATGGGCCGGAGAACCCCTGCCGGATGAGTTGGCCGAAGAGGTGACCGGCCTGCTCAACGAGGGCCTGCCCGAAAGTGTGGCCAGCATGCTCACCCTGTTGGAGCGCGATGCCCTGTTGACCCGGGCGAATGCCCTGGTGGGCGAGGGCCGCTTTCCCATCGATCCCAGCGGCCGCCGCCATCCCTGGCCGCTGGTGTAAGGCTGGCCTAGCTCCGAGCTTGCAGGGCTTCGATCAGCTTGGGAATCACTTTGTGGACGTCGCCCACCACACCGAGGTCGGCGATGCCGAATATGGGCGCCTCGGCGTCTTTGTTGATGGCGATGATGTTCTTGGAGCCCTTCATGCCCACCATGTGCTGGGTGGCCCCGGAGATTCCGCAGGCCACGTAGACATCGGGCTTGACCACCTTGCCGGTCTGGCCCACCTGGTGGGAGTAGGGCACCCAACCGGCGTCCACGATGGCTCGGGATGCGCCCGCCGCACCGCCGAGCAGCTTGGCCAAGTCCTCGATCATGGAGTACTTCTCAGCTTCGCCCAAGCCTCGCCCGCCCGAGACCACCACGCCGGCCTCGTCCAGCTTGGGACCGGTGGACTCTTCGGCAAAACGGTCCACCACCCGAGCTGCGCCGGTGGCCCCTAGATCGGGCACCGGCAGTGCTGACACTGCGGCCGGACCACCGCCGGACTCCTCGGCGGCGAACGACTTGGGGCGTACCAGGAACAGGCCGACGCCTGACCCGTTGAACCGGGTGCTGACGTTGACCGTGCCGCCGAACACCGGCTCGGTGCCCACCAGAGATCCGTCGGCCTGGTCGAGCTCGACGATGTTGGTGATGACCGGGACGCCCAGCTTCACAGAAAGTCGGCCAGCCACGTCACGGCCGTCGTAGGTGGTGCCGAACAGCACCGCGTCGGGAGCGGTCCCGCCCTCGATGGCCGCGGCGATGGCTGATGCCACCGCTGGTCCGGCCAGTCCGTCGCCCAAATCGCCGGTGGCGTGGACGGTGGTGGCTCCGTGGGCGCCGAGCTCAGCGGCTATCGGCTCGCCCTCGCCTCCCACCACCGCTTCCACGGTGTCGGCCAGCTCGCGGGCCCTGGCGAGGAGCTCGAGGCTGATCGAGGCGACCTGGCCGCCCGATGCCTCCGCGTATACCCAAATGGTTCCCATTGCTCCTCCTAAACGATCCTGAGCTCTTCGAGCAGGGCGACGATGCGCTCATGGGCGTCGCCCTCGTCGGTGATGATCTCACCGGCCTCCCGCTCGGGGGCCGGGCTGACATCGGTGATCTCCTGGCCGCCGCCGGCCCAGCCCACCTGGTCGGGGCTGACGCCCAGGTCGGCGATGCCCACCTGGTCCATCGGCTTGGACTTGGCTGCCATGATGCCCTTGAACGACGGGTAACGGGGCTCGACAACGCCTGCGGTCACCGAAACCACCGCAGGCAGCGGGCACCGCACCTCGTCGTAGCCGGCCTCCGTCTGGCGCTTGACCAGTACTTCTCCCCCATCGGCCTGGATTTCTTTGGCGAAGGTCACCGAGGGCAGGCCCAGCAGTTCGGCCACCTGTTCGGGAACCGTGCCGGTGTAGCCGTCGGACGACTCAGTGGCGGCCAGAATCAGATCAGCCTGAGCCCGGCCGATGGCAGCGGCCAACACCCGGGCGGTGCCCAGGGCATCGGTTCCAGCCAAAGCCTCGTCGCTGACCAGGATGGCCTTGTCGGCCCCCATGGCCAGTGCCGACCTCAGGCCATTGACCTCTTCATTGGGAGCCATCGACACCAGGGTTACCTCACCCTCGCCCGCGGCATCGCGCAGCTGGAGGGCCATCTCCACGCCGTAAGAATCCGACTCGTCCATGATGAGCTTCATGTCCCGCTTGAGGGTGTTGGTCTCCGGATCGAGCTCCCCCGGATCGGCGGGATCGGGGATTTGTTTCACGCAGACGACTATGTCCATAGCGCGCAAGTCTCCCACCGCGCTCCAGATACGGAAAAACCAAAACCAGGAACAAATCGCCGTGGGACCAGAAACTTCCACACCCCGCGAACATGCTCCCGCGAGTCCAATTTCGGGGTAAAGGCGGTACTCTTGTGGGTCTGAAAGTCCTATTGCTTGTCAACCCCCACGCCTCGTCGGTCACCGCCCGGACCCAAGTCGTCATCCAAAAGGCACTGTCTGCCGACCACGAGGTCACTCTCGCCGCCACCCGTCGGCGGGGTCACGCTTCGCGCCTGGCCCACGACGCCGTGGCCGATGGCTACGACGCGGTGGCGGTGTTGGGCGGCGACGGCACCCTCAACGAGGCGGTGAACGGGGTTGCCGGATCCGATGTGGCCTTGGCCCCCCTGCCCGGAGGATCGACCAATGTCTTCGCCCGCACCATCGGACTGCCCGACGATCCGGTGGAAGCGGCCGCCATGCTGCTGGAGACGCTGGGCGCCGGCCATATCAAGCGGGTGGGCCTCGGCCAGGTGAACGGAAGGTATTTCCTGTTCCACACCGGGGTGGGGTACGACGCTGCTGTGGTGCAGCAAGTGGAGCGCCGGGCCGGATTGAAGCGGTATGCCAACCACGCTCTGTTCGCCTATGCGGCGGTGGACACCTGGATGCGCCACTACGACCGGTCGCGCCCTCGATTCACCGTTTACCACGCTGACGGTGAGGCGGTGACCGGCCAGTTCGCCATCTGCCTCAACACCAATCCCTACACCTATCTGGGGTCGCGCCCCTTCAACGTGGTGCCCGACGCCACCTTGGATGCGCCCCTGTCGATGGTGACCCTGCGATCGCTGCGAGCCACCCGGCTCCTTCGTACCGCGGCCAGCGCCCTGGGCTATGGCCCCCCCGTGACCGTCCACCGCCACGTCCACTCCCGCACCGACGTGACCAATGCCGTCGTTGCCAGCGACACCCCCTTCCCCTACCAGCTCGACGGCGACTACCTCGGCGAAACCACCCGCCTAGAGTTCCACCACGCCTCCAACGCCCTCGCCCTAGCCCTGCCGCTGGACTAGCAGTCCGCTCTCTTCATTGCCCGCTACCATGCCCGCTAAATCGTCAGGTATCTGTACACGAGCATCATGGGGAACTTCGACATGGGGCCATCCACTGGATTCAGCAGCGCCGATTTCGAAGCCGCACTGAACGTTCGCTTGGCTCAACTCCTCAAAGCAGAGGGCGTCGACATAGTTCGAACAGAACAGCAGCAGCCAGGTTCGGCCCAAAAGAGATTCGATATCGAAGCAAAAATCGGGACCCTGGTCGTGGCCATTGAGGCCGAGATAGACAATCGGCGCGGGGCACTGGCTGATGCTCGAAAGCGGTTAAGGGAGCACGAACAAGGTGCGGCTGTCGCCCATGAGGCCGTGGCCGTGAGCTATCCCGGCGGACTGCGGGTTGAACGATTTGACGACGCGACAGTTCTGGAATGGGCTGTGCTTCCTTCGGAGCAATTCGCTTCGGGCCGACCCCTTGACCTCGCCCGGGTCGTACGGCTGATGCCGGAGCAGCGGGGAGACCCCGAAGCTGTGGCCCGGTCTCTAGATGATTCGCTGACGCAAGCGTGCGAGGAGATCACTGCCAATCAGATGCGGGAGTTGGCAGAAGAACTGGATTTGCCGATATCTCAGACTGTGAGGGGTAAGAAAAGAGATACCACCAGAGCAGCCGCCAAGCGCGGCCTGTTGGCGATAACGGCGGCAGCCATGTTTCACTCCCGCCTAGATGATCATTTGCGGGCCTTGCGGCCTGAGATTGACGCACGCACAGACCAGCCCTATAAGGGCCGATGGCCGCCGGACAAGCTGGCAGTCTGCCTTCAACAAGGTGATCCTGTCGGGGCACTTCATGATTCCTGGCAGATGATCTTGGCGGTGGACTACCGCCCGATTTTCGAAGCGGCATGCCGCGCCCTGATGGCACCATCTCGCGACGAAGGTTGGACGTCGGCTGTGCACCGAGTTGCTCGGGCGGCTCTTTCGGCGGCGGCGGCACCGTCGAGTGGAAGCCACGACCTGATCGGACGAATTTTCCATCGACTACTCGACTCAGCCCGCTACGACGGCTCCTTTTACACCAGCACCTCCGCTGCGGTGCTCTTGGCGGGACTAGCAATCAGGCCAGAGGACCTAAACAAGGACTTATCCGACTATCGAGTGATCGACCCCGCCTGCGGTACGGGCACATTACTGATGGCCGCCGCTGAACGCATTCGCGACTTGCGCCCGGGAACGAGACGGGAGGCTGATGCCAAGACACTCATAGAGGACGTGATTTGGGGCTTGGATGTCAACACCACCGCCTGTCACATGGCGGCCACCACGCTCGGCCTGATGTCACCCTCCACCGCATTCAAGAACATGAATATCCACATGATGCCACTGGAAGCTGGAGGCAAAAGCCGGTCCGATGAGGCCAGGGTCGGATCGCTGGAGCTACTTGAGACTGACAAACGGCTCTTCGTTGGCTGGTCAGCTGGCCGACAAGTAGACACCGAAGTCCAAGTCGAGGCCAGGCATAACTCCTATGACCTCGTCATCATGAACCCGCCCTATACCCGCGATTCCCTCCGCCACGACCAATTCAACGTTGCCGACGAGAGGCAACTCAAGAAGCGTGAGAAAGAGTTGATGGCCGGAACCGCGGCCCGAGGCGAGAGCGGCTCCACCGCGTTCTGCGTGCTCGGCGAGCACTTGGCGAAGTTGGCTGGCGGTGCTGTAGCCAGCGTCCTCCCTCTATCTGCCGCCGGGGATCCGTCGGGTAGAGAGGTTCGAAGGCTATTGGCAGAGTGGTTTCACATCGAGTGGGTAATCGCAAGCCACGACCCCAACCGCTACTGCTTCTCTGAGAACACCAGCATCTCGGAGATGTTGGTGGTAGCCCGCCGACACACCGAATCTGTCCCATCACGGCGACCGCCGACAAGATTCGTGTGCTTGAGGCAGAACTCCGAACTAGCAACGGACGCACTGGCCACAGCAACCGCACTCCACCGGGGTGAGTTGGAAGAGTCCGTTGGAAGCGTCTCAGAATGGCCCGCCGCAAGAATGGCAAATGGGGAGTGGCGGCCGCTTGGCTTGACATCACCGGCACTAGTGGAAACCGCTAAAGCAATTTCCAGTGGCGAATTGTTCCCTGTAACCACTCTTGACAACATCGCCCAAATCGGCCCCGCTGGCCGGCGCATCCGCGACGTTTACACGAAACACGACGTTGCCGACACAACAGGGAACCGTGCCCTCTGGCACAACGACACTGACAAGATCCGCTCGTTGCAAACGCACAGCGACGTATACATCCACGCCAAACCGGGAGAACGGGAGCAACGGCTCGCGGATTCCTACTGGTTGCAACGATCAAATCTGCTGTTCTGCGACAAGGCACGTCTGAATACAGCCAGAGTCTTCGCAGCCTGGACTCCCGAGAGGACCGTGGGATCACGCTGGATACCCATTCGAATCCGCGCCGAGAGAGAGAGAGAGAGAGAGAGAGAGAGAGAGAAGGCACTCAGCGTCTACCTCAACTCCACGCTCGGCATCACTGGCGCAATCGCGGCAGCCGCTCCGAACATCCTGTCTCGTGTGAACTTCTCCCTAGACACAATCAGGAGATTGTCTGTCCCCAACCTGACCGACGAACAAGCACAGGCCCTGGCCGGTGTATTCGATTCCAACGCAGAAGCCGAACTCCTCGCCTTGGCCGATGTGGCTGAAGACCCAGCCCGAGTTGCTCTAGATGATGCTGTAGCTCAGGCTCTCGAAGTCCCACCAGACACGGTCGCCCAGGTTCGATTCGAACTGAGCCGCGAGCCCTCAGTGCAAGGGAAATAGAAGCTGTCACTGGTGTCGGTAGACTTGTTGCATGGAGTTTATGGCCTCTGAACAGGGGAAATTGGCTGATGAGCAAGTAGCCGTGCCGGTGTGGCCGGAGGTGGTTGACCTTGCTGGATTGACGCTTTCGGGGTTGCGGGAGCGGCTAGGTGTGATCAAGAAGGCGGAGTCTCGGTTGGCAGCGATGAAGACCGCGGCGTTGGCTGAATACGCCCGGCGCAGCACTGAGGGGATGGCTCGGCGGATGGCTTGTGAGGAACTGCAAGCTTCCCGGCGACAGGCCAAACGCGATGTGGAGACCGCAGAGCAACTCACCCAGGTGCCCGAGACGCTGGAGGCATTGGGTTCTGGGGAGATTCCTGAGGCCCACGCCAAGCAGATCGCCCGGGCCGCGTCGCAGGGGCCGGTGAACGAGACGGTGTTGGTCGAAGCGGCCCGCAGCCAGAATTTCGACACATTCTCCAAGACGCTCCGCGATCACCAACAAGAGCAGTCGGGCGACGACGGCAAGAGCCTTTTCGAGAAGCAGCGGGAGCGCCGATCTGTCAGCTTCTTCAAGTCACCCGACGACGACATGTTCATCTTGTCCGGAAAGTTTGACCCGGTTGCCGGTCACCGCATCGAGGCTGCGTTGGCTGCCAAAGAGCGGAGCCTGCGCAACGACAAGGATGCTGCTGATCAGACATCGTTCAACCAGAGGTTGGCCGACGCATTGGAATCTCTGGTGTGCTCCGAACCGGGTGACGGCAAACCACTGGGTGCGAACTTGATCTTGACTGCTGATTGGGACGCAGTAAACCAACGGATGGACGATGCCCGGTTGCTGGATGGCACGCCGCTTCCCATGAGTGAAGCCCTGCGGTTGGCTTGCGATGCCGACATCTTGCCCGTGGTGTTCGACCGCCAAGGCCAGGAGCTCTGGGTCGGGCGCAAGCTCCGCTCGGCTACCGAGGCGCAGCGTGCCGCCCTCATCGTCAGAGACCGACACTGCATCGGGTGCGGTCAATCCGCCACCTGGTGCGAAGTCCATCACATCCACGAATGGTCCCGGGGCGGCCCGACCGACCTTGACAACCTCGTATTGCTCTGCACGCCCTGTCACCATCAAGTGCATGACGACAACTGGGCAGTACACCGACGCCGAGACGGAACGTACGAATTGCGGCCGCCACCCAAACCTGCAGACTCTGAGCCCTTCCCCGACCGCCATCCACCGCCAACCCACCAACATGCTCGAGTGCCCACTGGTGATGACTTGGGCAAATCATCGCGCCAACCCGCTCTCGTCTGAGTAAGTTGGACTCGGCCCGATCCCGCTCCGGTGCCAAGTTTTCAGTTGAAGGACCGGACCGGGTGGGCCAAGGCCACCCCACCGGGAGCGGTTTCGGCAGCTAGCATCGCCACTCATCAGACAAGGGCGTCAATTTGTTCGGCGGGTGGCGGTCACAATGTGGGTGTTGCTGGGCAGCCTCGCCTTGACGACTGCCTGGACAGCAACGGCAGCCGCTCACACCGAACTGGAAACATCGAACCCGTCAGACGGAGAAGTAGTCGATGAACTGGTCTCGCAAATCTCGCTTACTTTCACTCGTCCTGTTGAGCCAGTCTCGGACGGCTTTATTGCATTCGATGAGGAAGGACACGGACACACTCCGGACACCGTGGACTCAGCCGATGGGCAGACCTGGCTCATCCGCTACGAAGCACCGCTGCCTAACGGCAGAATTGAGGTGTATTGGCGGGTAACGGCCGCCGATGGCCACATCCTGGAGGGCACGTTCGCGTTCACGGTCCTCCGGGCCGAGAGCGGACCCACGATCGCGCCGTCTCCTGGCCCTCATGATGCACAGAGCACTGGTCCTGCTCTAGCTGTCGTCGAGCCAGCGACACCCGTTCCCGATGATCCTCCCTCGGCGGCAACCAAATCACCCGAAGGGCCAAGCCGCACCGAAGCTCCATCGGTGCCACAACCAACCACATCTAGCTCGATGGCCCCGAAAGACTCATCCCCATCGCCAACCATGGGCACCGCGGAACCCAACGCTGAAACGCGCCGCACATCGTCATTCGCACCGCAGCGCAACTCGGCAGCCACGGGGTCTCACCGCATAGCCGAAGTAACTCGAATCCTGATCTTCCTGGCCACAATGGGCGTCGTGGGCGGGCTCGCATTCTTGGCCTTCATCGTTCGTGGCG
Organism: Acidimicrobiia bacterium; assembly: GCA_022827725.1. Classification (GTDB taxonomy): domain Bacteria; phylum Actinomycetota; class Acidimicrobiia; order Acidimicrobiales; family Bin134; genus Poriferisocius. The sequence goes on along the minus strand of JAJEIJ010000038.1, from coordinate 8,389 downwards.
AGCCGTTGGACTCAGAACGGGTGCGGAGGTGGGTGAGCGGGAACGGCATCGTGCTTGCCGCCGGCGCGGCCGTGGCAGCGCTGAACCGAGCGGTGGTCATCGAACGGGAGTGGTCGGCGTTCTGGTCACCAGACGCGATAGCCGATGCCGTGTCGTCTCAATTCGGTGTGGCAGCAGGGCTTCGCCTGCTCGGCGGGCTCGTCGTAGTACTGGCCCTATCCCGGGTCGTGGCGAACCCGCCGAGGATGCTGACTGTTGTAACCGCGCTGATAGGCGGGGCGCTCGTTATTGCCTCGTTTGCCTTCGACGGCCACACGGTTACCGAGGGACCGAGGTGGTTGCATTCCATCGCCAGCGTGAGCCATGTGAGCGCCGCAGCGGTTTGGAGCGGCGGCGTCGTGTTGCTGGCCGACCTCCTGTGGCGTCGACATCGCCGCGGTGCAGACGTATTCCGGCCGTTGATGCGATTCTCCCGAATGGCGGCTACCGCGCTTGTGCTTGCTGGCGCGGCCGGCACGGTCATGGCGATTCTCGTGCTCAACCGCTTCGCCGACCTGTGGTCAACCCCGTGGGGCCGTTTGCTGCTGGCCAAGATTGCCCTCGTCGCCGTGGCCGCGGCCATTGGCGGCCACAACCGCTGGGTACTCATCCCCGCAGTCGAGCGGCAAGGAGAAACCCCTGTCTACCGACGCCTGAGGCGAGCGGCGGTGGTCGAGGCGATCGCCCTGGTGTGCGTCGCCGTCATTACCGCATTCTTGGTGGCAGCATCGGCGGTCTAGCGATGGATCGGCTAGACCGAGCCCAACACCTCCCGGGCCACGTCGGGGACGTCGGTGATTACGGCGTCGGCGCCGATGGCGGCGAGTTGGGCGATTTGGTCTGGGTCGTTCACGGTCCACACGTTGACTTCGACGCCGGCGGCATGGGCGGTGTCCACGAGGGCTTTGCTGGTTGAGGCGAAGTAGGGGTGGATAGCGGTGTGACCGGCGGCCACTACTCGGCCCACCAGTAGCTCGGGGGCAAGCACCTCAAAGGTCAGATAGGCCGTGGGGATGGCGGGATCAATTGCCCTGATGCGGTCGAGGGCCTCCATGTCGAACGATGAGACGATCACCTCTCCGCGGTGCTCTCCTATCCCCCACCCGAGCACCAGCCCGGCCACCGCGGCCGACACTTGGTGCTCGGCGTCGTAGTCGGGATCGTTGGGCGCGCTCTTGATCTCGATGTTGATCACAAACTCCCGCTCGGAGGCCGGGGCCCGGCACACGTCCATGACCTCGGCCAGCGTCGGCACCCAGTCGGGCAGTTCATCGTCATGGAGTTCGATGATGGCCCGGCCGTCAGGCAGGTGGGCATCGTGGTGCACAACTAGCACGTCGTTGGCTGTCCGCCTCACGTCGAGTTCGATTCCGTCGGCATGCTGCCGCACCGCCTCGCGAAACGCCTCCAGGGTGTTCTCGCGCTCCACAACCGACGCCCCGCGATGGGCAATCACCCTCATAGCACCATCCTCACAAGGGCAACACGATTATCAGCAATCAACACTTTCACCATCAGCCCCTCTTGCCACACCAGTAGACCACCCCTATCCTTGTCCCCGCGTGATTACCAAAAGCTTGATGGAAAACCTAGAAAACGTTGCCGATGACTGGCGCTGCCAAGCGGCATGCCGCGACACAGATCCCGACCTGTTCTTCCCAGTAGGGAGCACGGGATTGGCCCTTGAGCAGATCGAGTCGGCCAAGGTTGTGTGCGAAGCATGCGCCTCACAGGCTGACTGCTTGGAGTTCGCCCTGGCCACCAACCAGGACTCCGGTGTCTGGGGCGGCACCTCTGAGGAGGAGCGCCGCCACTTGCGCCGCCGCTGGGTGGCCGAACAGCGGGAGAAGTCCATCATCTTGGCCTAGCAGTCGGTCGAGGTGCCGATCCCAGCAGGGGTATCGCCACCTCCACCACCGTCCCCGGGCGGGATGGGTCCCCTTCGCCTTTGCTCATGGTGATGCTGCCCCGCAGATCGGCGCTCACCAGATTCCTGACGATGGCGATTCCCAGACCATCAGCGCTGTCCACATCGAAACCCGGGGGCAGTCCGACCCCGTCGTCGGTCACCCGCACCTGCACCCGATCGCCGTCGTTGTCCAGCTCGATCCGAACCTGTCCGCCGGGCGGCTCGGGGTAGGCGTGGTCCATCACGTTTTGCAGACACTCGTTGAGCACCACCGCCAGCGGGGTGGCCACGTCGGCAGCCAGCTCTCCGGCGTCGCCGGTCACCTTGAACTCCACTGGGCGGTCGGGCCCGGTCAGGCCCTCTTCAACCATTCGCACCAGCGACCGCACAATCTCCACGAACGGCACGTCGCTGCTGGCGTCGCGCGACAAGATCTCGTGGACTATGGCGATGGCCCGGATGCGCCTCACCGACTCCTCGATGGCGTCCCGAGCCTCGGTGGCAATGGCTCGGCGCCCTTGGAGGCGCAGTAGCGAGGACACCGTTTGCAGATTGTTCTTCACCCGGTGGTGGATCTCGGCAATGGTGGCGTCTTTGGACATCAGCAGGCGGTCTCGGCGGCGCAACTCGGAGATGTCCCGCATCAGCACCAACGCACCGGTTAGCTCTCCACTGCCGATGAGCGGCAGGCAGCGCAGCACTACCGTGCCCCGATCTCCGTGCTGGATCTCCTCCGTCTGAGGCAGGCGGGAGGCGAACGCGGCCCGGATGGCCCGCTGCTCCAGGCCGATCTCCACCAGCCGGCGGCCTTCGACGTCGCTGTGAAGGCCGATGCGGTGCAGCGCCGAGGCAGCGTTTGGCGAGATGAGCTGAACCCGGCCCGAGGCGTCGAGCAGCATCAGACCGTCGCCCACCCGGGGTGATTCCTCGGTCTCGATGTCGTCCACCGGGAACGGGTACTCCCCCTCGGCGATCATGGCCGCCAGCCGCCGGAACACTTTGAAGTAGCTCATCTCCAGCTCGCCGGGATCGCGCTGGGTGTCGGGATCGAACTCCCGGGCCATCACCGCCACCACCTCCCCGTGGCAATTCACCGGCACGGTCAGCGTGCGGACGCGGGGCTGGTCGGCGTGGCCGATGCGCCCCCCGTCGGTGATCCGTCCCTCCCGATAGGCCACATCCACCAGCGGGCGCTGCTCGGGGGTGAATTCCGCCCCCACCAGATTGTTGCGATGGATCGATCGGGCTGTGGTGGGCCGGATCTGCCCCGCAATGGCATAGCCCGCCGGGCTGCTGTCTGTGGGTCCCGCGATGGCGTGGCCGGTCGGGCCAGTGGTTGTGGACCCCGCGGGCACGTACAGCAGCAGATCGGCGAAGGAGATGTCAGCCAGCGGCGCCCAGGTGCGCATGAGCCGCTGGAGATGGTTCAGGCGCGACTTGGCCAGACCGGGGGTCAATTCCTCCAGGCTCGCCATTGCCCGAGTCTACGGCCCGGGGCGAATCAGCCCCCGAAGCCGATGGACCGACTGGCCGATGAGGGATCGAGCTCCACGTACGCCACGCTGGCCGCCGGCACGCCCACCTCGCGGCCCCGACTGTCGGTGAGCCACAGCATCTCGCCCGATGCCAGACCCGTGGTGATGGCCTTCTTCACCGACTCCAAATCGGAGTCGGGGTCCATCTCCACCTCGATCTCCTTTTGACTGCGGATCACGCCGATACGGACGTTCATTGATTGACTCCTTGCACTCGAACTAGTTGATCTTGAGTTCTGGGCTGTAGATGCGCCGGGGAGGGGGGTTGTCCACCAGGTGGGCAGCCATGGCCGCGAACGCCCGGCCGGCTTCTGAGCCTGGGGCCTCTGCTGTGATGGGTCGGCCTTCGTCGGCCCCCTCCCGCAAGGCAGGAATCAGCGGCACCTGCCCGATCAAGGGCACTTCAAGTTGGTCGGCCAGTTCTTGGCCTCCCCCCGCGCCGAACAACTCATACCGCTTGCCGTCGTCGCCAGTGAACCAGCTCATGTTCTCGATCACCCCGCGCACGGTGAGATTGACCTTCTCAGCCATATACGCAGCCCGCTGAGCCACCCGCTGAGCGGCTGGTTGAGGGGTGGTCACCACGTAGACCTCAGATCGGGGCAGGAATTGGGCCAATGAGATGGATATGTCCCCCGTGCCCGGCGGCAGATCCACCAGCAGGAAATCGGGATTATCCCAGGCCACATCGGTGAGAAACTGCTCCAGCGCCTTGTGGAGCATGGGGCCCCGCCAAATAACCGCTTGGTTTTCTTCGGCAAAGAACCCCATGGAGATGCATCGCACGCCGTGGGCTTCAGGAGGCGCGATCATCTCGCCGACCATTTGCGGCTCTTGATCGATACCCAGCATTCGGGGGACGGAGAAACCCCATACATCGGCGTCCACCACCGCAGTGCGATGTCCCGCCGCGGCCAATGCCACTCCCAGGTTCACGGTGACCGACGACTTTCCAACCCCTCCCTTGCCCGAGGCGATCAGCATCACCCTTGTCGTGGACGTTGGATCAGTGAAGGGGATGGTCCGGGGCGGCGGTTGGGGGGTGTCGCCTGCGGCAGCCATGCCGGTAGATTACGGCATCGACTCAGAAATCCCTGTGCCGTGACCATCCCGGTGCGATACCCAATTCCAGTGCCGTGACCGGTCGCCACTATCTCGACCACGCCTCCACCTCACCCATCCGGCCGGAGGCGCTGGCGGCCATGAATCAGTGGTGGACCGCCGGCCACGGCGACCCCTCCCGGATGCACGCCGAGGCGCTTGCCGCCCGCTACGAGATAGAACAGGCCCGCCAGCAGGTGGCCGACTGCTTCGGCGCCCGCTCGCGGGAAGTGGTCTTCACCAGCGGGGCGACCGAGTCCATCGCCGCCGCAGTGCGGGGGGCGTCGCACCGCGGTGCCCACCATGTGCTCAGCGCGGTGGAGCATTCTGCGGTGCGGCTGTCAGTCGAGCGACTCGAAGCTGGTGACCACGGGGCCACCGTGGTCGGAGTTGACAGCACCGGTCGGGTAGACCCCGCGGAGATGGCGGCGGCCGTCGGGGCCGACACCGGGGTGGTCCACTGCCAGTGGGCCAACCACGAGGTGGGGACGGTGCAGCCAGTCGCCGAAGTGGTGGCCGCCTGCCGGGAGCGGTCGCCAGATGCGCTGATCCACGTGGACGCCGCCGCGGCCGCCGGAAGAGTCCACATCGACTTTGTCGAGATTGGCGCCGACTTGATGTCGATCAGCGCCCACAAGTTCGGAGGGCCGCCCGGCATCGGAGCCCTGTTGGTGCGCCGCGGCCTGCGCCTGGTGCCGCTGTTGGAAGGCGGCGACCAGGAGCGGGCCCGACGGGCAGGATTTGAAAACGGCGCCGCCATCGCCGGATTTGGAGCGGCGTGCGCGGCGCTGGAGGACGGCGGTTTGGAGCAGGAAGCCCAGCAGGCCCAGTCCCAAACCGAAAAGCTACGTGAATTGGCTCAGAGTATTGAGGGCGTCGTGGAGTACGGCCACCCCACTCAGCGCTTACCCCACCTGGTGTGCCTGGGGATCAGCGACGTGGAGCCTCAGGCCGTGCTTATTGCCCTGGACCGGGCTGGCGTTGCCGCTCACTCCGGCAGCTCATGCGCCTCCGAGTCGCTCGAGCCGTCCCCAGTGCTCGAGGCCATGGGAGTCGACGCCCGCCACTCGCTGCGCCTTTCGGTGGGTTGGTCGACAACCGACGAAGACGTGGAAGCCGCTGCTCAGGCGCTACAAGAGTCTCTAGCAGAGCTACGCAAACTGCGGGCCTAGCCCAGCCAGTCGAAGAAGTCCGCGCCGGCCAAAGCGCTGGAAACGCCGTCGAGTTCCTCCACGTGAAGGAACTCGAATCCGGCCGCCTCGGCGTAGTACCGATCGACATCGGTATCGCCGATGTGGATGTAGCGGCTGGCCTCAAACTGGTTCCGCACCTCGTCCAAATGGTGCTTGCCCCCCACAAAGTCCACGTCGATCCCGTGGATGTCCCACAGCCGCTGCTGGTCAGAACGCACCCGGTCAGACCCGCTGCCGATCACATATCCCCTGGCCTTGGCCTGCCGCATAGCCTCCAACAAAATCGGCCCCGGCGGATCGCCGCACTCCAGCGTGCCGTCAATATCAAACGAAATCAGGATGCCGGCAGATTACCGAGACGCCAATCTGATTGAGAACCCCACCGCCACAATGGCGCTATGTGATATCATTTGATATCAGCGGAGGTGGTCGTGACTGACATCTTGATCCGAAATGTCCCAATTGAGGTGCTCGCCACAATCGATGCCAAAGCGAAGCGAGTCGGACTCTCACGCAACGAATACCTCCGCCGGGCGCTAGAAAGCGAACACATCGCTTCCGCTGGCCCCGTCAGCGTCGAGGATCTCAAGCAATTCGCCGTCCTCGCGCAAGACCTCGGAGACCCTGCCATCATGTCCGGCGCGTGGTCGTGACGACCTGGCTGATCGACAAGTCTGCAATCGAGCGGCTGCACCTCGCTGAAAACGCGTCCGAGTGGGCGGAGCGAATCGAGCGAGGACTGATCAGCATCAGCACCGTCACGCGACTCGAGGTTGGCTATTCAGCCCGTTCGGCAGCGGATCATCGCATGCTGGTCTTGGAACCTCCGATTGCGTCGATGCCCGTGGAGTACCTCACTCCTAGGATCGAGGACCGCGCCCTCGAACTCCAGTCAGTGCTCGCGGAGCGCGGCCAGCATCGGGCACCATCCATTCCCGACCTGCTGATTGCCGCAACGGCAGAACTCTCCGAACACACCGTGCTCCACCTCGACAAGGACTTCGAGCTGATAGCGCAGGTCACCGGACAACCGATCGAGCGGCTCAACACGGTCTAACTGTCCACTCAACGACCTTCATCAGCTTCAGTTGGCTCGGGAGGGAGGACTCGAACCCCCAATATCGGGACCAGAACCCGGTGTGTTGCCAATTACACCACTCCCGAAATCAGCGGCCAGTGTACTCCCCCATCCCGGCGGGGGGACAAGGCTTTAGAGGTGGGAGCGGGCGGTCTAGCGGTTCCTGACCAACTCGAACAAGGTCTGAGTCTGATGCCACAATTCGTCGGCTTGGTCCTCGTGGTGCTCGCACAGCTCGCGAACCGCCGCCACGATGTCCAAGAGAGCGCCGTGGGTTAGTTGTTGGCGCTCTGACACTTCGTCCCTTCGTCGCATCTCGGCAAGGTACTGCTCGATCTTCTCATAGGGATGCACAGGGCTTCTCCTTTCAGTATCCGCATTCATCCAGAGCTATCCCCACGTCCTCGGCTGCACCGTCGATGTTGAACGTGGCAGTGCCCATCGGATTGTCGTTCTCGTTCCACACGCGGATGACGAAGGTCCCTCCGTCCTGCACCTTGTTGACGAAATAGTCCAGCCTGCCAGTTCCCTCTGTCGTCACTGTCTGCTTGTAGCCGTCTACAACACCCCAAGTGTCATCGGTGACCGCCCCGTCGTTGAACTTGTACGCGACCCTGATGCCACTTCCGTATGAGGACGGCTTGATGTCGTGTTCTGACTCCACCACCAGATAGACGCGCAGTTCGGCGTCCGCGCACTGAACGGCGAGTCTCGGACGCTCCTCGAAGTGCATATCGTCGAAGTCGTGGTCGGCTGCGAATGTGACGACGTAGACCTCGCGCGAGCCGTCCAACTGGTCGGTGCGTTCGATCACTCGCCACGCGCTAACTACGCCGCAGTATTCGTCCTCTGCCGCCTCCTCTGTGTGGTCATCCGGATCGAAGACGTATTCTTGGAATCGGTTGACGCGGTACTCCGAGCATACGGCGTCCTTTGGTGCGAGAGTCCCGCAGAACTCCTCGATAGCCTGCGAGTTTGATATCGCGCCACGCTCGAATTCGTATTCCATGCCCGCGTTATCGCGAGATTCCGGGCACGTCGCGGAAATCATGTCCGGTGTCGGAGACGGAGTGGGGCTGGGCGTGGTCTCCGGTGTCGGCTCAGGCTGTGGTGCGGTAGTTGGTTCAGGCGATTCAGGCATTGCGGCCGTCGGTTCTGGTGTCATGGCTGGTGCCGTCTCAGATGCCGGAGTTGGCGTACTGGATGCTGTCGGCTGCTCGGTTTCCGCAGGCGCTGCCTGATCCGGTGTTCCGTTTCCGCCGCATCCGGCGACAAGCACGGCGGCGAGCAGTATTCCTAACCACTTCAAGGTGGTCCCCTTCGGTTGGAGAGTCTGCTTTCTGTCACGGAAGGCAGGCGCAACCAGACCGAAGGGGAACCAGGCAAGCTGACTTGACCGGACCCCGTTTTTTGGTCCAGGTGTTATGAGAGTTTTTTCGGGTTGTTTTTTGCCCATTGGTCTGCGTATTCGGCTGGGGTGAGCATGCCGAGCGCGGAGTGGGGGCGGTAGGTGTTGTAGTCGGTTTGCCAGTCG